>DIEQ01000077.1:0-11583 GCA_002418705.1 Mageeibacillus sp. UBA5770
TAGAACTGCTGCAGAACGGAGAATCATTTGTTCCGGCCAAGACAGCAGTGCTTAACGCAGGCAACAGCTGGAGCTATACTTTCATGAATCTGCCGCTGAAAAATGCCGGCGGTGCAGCCTATACCTACACAGTGAAAGAAATCACCGCGGTACCCGGCTACACAACGACTTACAGCACAGATAAGCTGACAGTAACCAACACACTGCAGACCACGGATATTCCGGTAAGCAAGGTCTGGGTTGACCAGAACGACCTGTTCGGAATCCGCCCTGCCAGCATCACAGTTGAACTGCTTCAGAATGGTTTCTCTCTTGTTCCCGCAATGACGGCAAACCTTAGTGAGATAAACGGCTGGGGACACACCTTCACAGGTCTTCCCGAAAAGGATGAAAACGGCGACGCTTACATCTACACGGTGAAAGAAATCTCCGCAGTGCCCGGCTACACAACAACGTACAGCCAAGACACACTGACGATCACCAACACGATGGATACCGTGGATATCCCGGTAACCAAAGTCTGGGAAGACCAGGATAATGCCTATGGCATCCGCCCGGTCCAGGTCACAGTTGAACTGCTGCAGAATGGCTTTGCACTTGTTCCCGCAGTAACGGCGAACCTGAATGAGATCAACGGCTGGGGACACACCTTCACAGGTCTTCCCGAAAAGGATGAAAACGGCGATGCCTACACCTACACGGTGAAAGAAATCTCCGCAGTGCCCGGCTACACAACAACCTACAGCGATGACACACTGACGGTCACCAACACGATGGACGTCGTGGACATCCCGGTAACAAAAGTCTGGGACGACCAGGATAATGCTTATGGCATCCGTCCGGCTGACATTATGGTGGAATTGCTGCAGAACGGTTTTGCACTTGTTCCCGCAAAGACGGCAGAACTCAACGCCGGCAACATCTGGAGCTTCACATTCATGGATCTGCCGGAGAAAGATGAAAACGGCGATGCCTACACCTACACGGTGAAAGAAATCTCCGAAGTACCCGGCTACACGACAGCCTACAGCGAAGACACTCTGACGATCACTAATACGATGGATACCGTGGACGTTCCGGTTCTTAAAGTCTGGGATGACCAGGATGATGAATTCGGCATCCGTCCGACAGAAATCACAGTGGAATTGCTGCAGAATGGCATAGCGTTTGAACCGGCAAAGACAGCCGCCCTCAACGCAGGCAACAGTTGGACATTCACCTTTACGGATCTCCCGAAAACAGATGCAGAAGGTGAAGACTATATTTATTCGTCAGCTGAAATCTCAGCTGTGCACGGCTACACAACGACCTACAGTGAAGACGCGCTGACGATCACCAACACACTCGATACCCTGGACATCTCGGTCACCAAGATCTGGGCCGACCGCTTGAATATCTATGGTATCAGACCTCTCATGATTACAATTGAACTGCTGCAGAATGGTGATTCATTCGATCCGGCGAAGACAGTGCTCCTGAATATCGGAAACAACTGGAGTCACATCTTTACGGATCTGCCAGTAACGGATGCATCCGGAGACGCCTACATCTATACGGTGAAGGAGATTACTCAGGTGACCGGCTACACGCCGTCCTACAGCGAAGACACCCTGATCATTACCAACAACCTTGATACACTTGGCATTCCGATTGTGATAACCAAGCTTGACGACTTCTCGGGTCTGCCTCTGGCAGGAGCCAAGTTCCAGGTCTATAAAGAAGTCAATGGTGAGAAAGTTGCCGTCGGATCAGAAATTACAAGCAATGCTCAAGGAATCGCGACCAGTGATCCGTTTGACCCGGGCGAATACTTCGTTAAGGAGACAAGTACTCCTGCAGGTTACGTCCTCGACAGCACCTACCATCCGGTCACGATATCTGCCAGCAAGATCAACAGTGTTGTAACCATCACCCTGCGCAACGTCCGTGAGCAGTACCCGATCGTGATCACCAAAATTGCAGCAGCAACCCGCCTGCCTCTTGCCGGAGTCAGATTCCAGATCTACAAAGAAGTCGCCGGTGTTAAGATAGCCGTTGGTGCTGAACTGGTCACTAATGCACAAGGTATTGCAACAAGTGTGCCTCTGGATCCCGGCGTATACTACGTCAAGGAAGTAGAAGCACCTGCAGGATTTGTGCTTGATAAAGTATTCCACGAAGTGACGATAGTGGTCAATCAGCCGGATAAAATGGTGAAGATCACTCTAGTCAACACAAACGTCCTGGGCGTTGTCAAAACAGGTGAGATGCAGTCTATGCTTCAGGCCGGTTTCGCCCTTATGCTGAGTGCCGCGGTATTGACACTGCTGCGCCGCATCTTCCGCAAAATGTACAGAAGAACCAGTGCCGAAGCACTGATCCACAAGCAGGACTGAATGCAGCCTGATCAGGGTTCAATCGAAATCAGATTTGCATAACAGTTCACTGACCGCAAATTAAACATGAACAGACTCTGAAAAGGGGTGTCCGGTATCTGCCGGGCACCCCGCTTTTTTTGCAGCACGCCTGCTTCTTAATAGAGAAATATAGTCAAGGATTATTGTGGAAAATTTGACGAAATGGTAATGTTGATATCATAGGAGGACGCTATTATGGATTTATTTACTCCAATACTGCTTGGAATCCTGGTATGGTTTTTCCTGCGCTGTGTTCTGGGCGGATTCTATATTGTCAACCAGAATGAACGCGCAGTGAAGACAACATTTGGGAGGGCTCAGAGGATCAAGGGAAAGACGACGCTTGATGATCCGATCTCAGAGAAACTCAGGGAAGATGAATATGACCGTTACACATATCCCCAGGTAAAGGTAATCATGCCCGGCGGTCCTTATTTCAAATGGCCCTGGGAAAAAATTTACAAGGTTTCGATTGCCATTGAGACTACCAATATGGCGTTCGATCCGGAATTTCCGAATGCCAACCAGAAGAACACAGTTCTTGAAGCCGTAACGAAGGATCAGCTGAATATTGCCCTTTCCGGCCAGCTGAGATACCGTGTCTCGGACCGGAATCTGTATGCATACATCTTTGGTGTTAAGAATCCGATCGCCCATGTTATGGGCTATTTCGTCTCGGTTCTTCGTGAACGCATTGCCAATTTCGAGGGAAAAGAGACTATCACAGAGGAAACTGTCCTGGCTGCGGGCGCTGCAGCAGCCGTATCAGCTGATGATTCCGGTACATATTCGACTTTTTCTGCCCTGCAGTCATCTGCGGCGTCTTCCGTACAGGGGATTTCAATCAACGACCTGCGTAAGAATCTGCGCGATCTGAACGACCATATGGATGAGGAATGCAGAGTATCGGCGGCCCGTTACGGTGTGGTGCTCGAAGCATCGCTTATTACAGGCATTGATCCTCCGGCTGAAGTCGAGTCCGCCCTTGCTGCCATAAATACAGCTCACAACCAGGTCTCATCCGATATCAGTCTTGCACAGGCTTCGGCAGACCAGAAGATTGTTCAATCAAAGAGGGCTGTCGAGATTGAGACATTAAAGGCACAAGGTGAAATAGAGACACTGCAGCGCCTGTCAACCCAGCTCAGAGAGTTGAAGTCGCAGGGCGGCAGCGAAGCACTCCGCGTTTATGTCAGAAATGCCAAGCTGGCCCTTCTGGATCAGACTAAGAGAATTGTAAGGAGGGAAAAGCAATGAGCTTTGAAGAATTATTCGGATTCGGACTTGATTCCGGTGAACGAACGATCATTTCCATTGTCATTTTTGTTGTTTCGTTCATTGCTGTATCCATAATCGTACCAATTCTTTTCGGGATACTTCGATTTCTCGGAGTTTACGTAATTGTCAGGGAGCGCCAGGCGCTTGTATATGTTCTTTTCGGAAATGTGGTCGGAACCATAACAGAACCCGGGATTCATTTCCTGTGGAGAGACCTTGGCATCAGGGCTCTTTTTGTGAACTGGATCGGCAGGCGGTATGTTGTCGATATGCGGCTTGATCAGGAATACCTTCGCAGCCAGCCGGTCAACTCGGAAGAAGGCGCTCCGATGGGTGTCGGTATCTGGTACGAAATGTATATCAGTGATCCGTTCGGATACATTTTTAAGAACACGGATCCCCGCGGTTCCCTGGCTGCCAATGTAGGGAACTCAACCGTAAGATGTCTGTCCAATCTTCCTCTCGAGCGAATGATGGTCGACCGGCACGCCATGAGCCAGACTGTGCGGGCCGAAGTATCGGCGAAGTCAACGGAATGGGGCTATATGCTGGGTTCCTGTTATGTCCGCAAAGTACATTTCCGTGATACCGAGATGATCCGGCAGATTGAGAGTAAAGTCGTGAACCGCCTGCGGCAGGTAACTTCCGCAATCAAGCAGGATGGAGCCAATCAGGTAAATATTATCCGCAGCACAGCGGAGCGTACGGCCGCCCTTGATTTCGGAAAAGCAGCAGCGATCCGTCCGCAGATTGTCGGAGAGGCCCTTCAGGAAATTTCCAGGGATCAGGATGTATCAACGGCAATGTTTGAAATTCTTGAAACCACCCGTATACAGAACGCAGGCATTCCTATCGAATTAATCCCGGAAGGTTCTGATATTCTGGCAGATCTGCTTGTTGCGGGAAGAAGCCCGGCAGGCACACCGGCTGCCGCCGTAAAAGCATCTTCACAGCCCGTCCGTACAGCACCTATGGGAACAGCGGCGTTTCCCGGAGCATCTCCGTCGTAAGCTGAATGAACATCTTTTCATCAACCGATAATAAGTGCGGCAATTTGATTTCATTACAAATTGCCGCACTTTTTCGTTGCTTATACCCCATAACCACTGTCTCACATCGCGTATAATCGATTCAAAAGAAGATCCATTCGATCACACCGAAAAGAGGTTTCTAAGAAATGCGCAAGAGACAAGCAGCAGAAATACAACAGAAAACGAAGGCAAAGAAGCCTTCTTCAATTATTTCCAAGGTTCGCACGATACTTCAGATTTTGTTTTTCATATGGCTTCCGTCGCTTTATATCGGTGCCTTCGCCGGACTTGAGGAGATCATTACCTCAGTCGTGAAATGGAATTTTTCCATTGCTGAAATGTGGCCGTATCTGCTGGAATTTCTGGCGATCATTCCTATAACGATTTTGGCGGGGCGTTTCTTCTGCGGCTGGATGTGTGCCTTTGGTGCCTTGACAGACTGGATCTATAAAATATTTTCGCGTTGGACTAAAAATAAAATCAGACTTACCAGAAAGGCTGACCGCATCCTCAAAGGGCTGAAATATGTCGTGCTTGTCGTTCTGCTGCTTCTTGGCTGGCTGGCCGGAACGTTTTCTGTCTCCGCGATGAGCCCGTGGGATGCCTTTGGTATGCTGTTTACATTGAGTCCGGCTCCCGCACTCGGATATGTCCTGCAGAGCCTCCTGCCCGGTTTTATTATTATGGTGACAGCACTTACTGCATCTGCATTTATAGAACGGTTTTTCTGCCGGTACATGTGTCCGATGGGAGCGTTCTTCGCAATGACAACTGTAGCCAGCATGGTATACATTGACAAGCCGCGGGACAATTGCGGGAAGTGCCAGATCTGCACCAGGAGCTGCGCCATGGGAATTCCGCTTCATCAGATGGATCAGGTGAAAAGCGGAGAGTGTATATCATGTATGAAATGCGTGGAAGCATGCCCGAGAAGCAACATTCATGTCCGTATTGGCAGCAGTGCTGTTCATCCGGTCGCAATAGCGGCACTGGTAATAGCAATTTTTACCGGATTGTTCATGGTCGAGACGGTTCTCGCAAATTATTCCGGCTCATCGGATACCAAACCAATATCCATATCGCTGTCTTCTTCGGCTGATGAAACACAGGCCGCTGAAACTGCAGCAGGATCTGCGAGTATGACAGCCGATGCAGATACGTCAGCTGCAGCAAGCGATGCTGATCAAACGGCCTCGAATACCACGACATCAGCCACGACATCAGCTGCGGCATCTGCGGCTGCAACTACAGCCGCAACTACAGCCGAAACTACAGCCGAAACAACGGCGGCTGTCACGCAGGGCCAGTATGCAGACGGTACTTTCACCGGATCAGGAACCGGATACCGCGGCGGTATTACGACCGTTGAAGTGACCGTCTCAGATGGGCAGATTTCTAATATATCCGTTATTTCGCACGAAGATGATGTGCCCTATTTTGAGAGAGCATTCTCAAGTGTTTCCTCTGATATCATGACGACGCAAAGCACAAATGTTGATATTGTTTCGCATGCGACGTACAGCAGCAATGGCATTATTGAAGCTGTTTCCAACG
Organism: Mageeibacillus sp. UBA5770; assembly: GCA_002418705.1. The sequence goes on from DIEQ01000077.1 coordinate 6,260, forward strand.
CACTTTCACAGGCATAATCAACCCGCTTCCTGTCAAAGTTTAATACTTCAGATGCAAGACATATTCCCGGAATTTTGATATCATATCCTTTGATGTAATATAAGTGACATGCGCGTATCAGCGTGCTTAAGGATGTTGTTTTTTACCGGGAGGATAATGATGCTTGTTGTGTCGAATTTGACTAAAAAATACAGTTCTACGCTTGCCAATGACGATTTGAGTTTCTCTCTGCGCGCGGGTGAAATCGGCGTTCTTCTCGGACCGAACGGAGCGGGTAAATCGACTGCGATCAAATGCATCATGGGACTGCTCCGGTTCTCGGGTACGATTGAGATCGACGGGAATCCCAACAAGAGCGAGGCAGCCAAAAAGATCATGGGCTATGTTCCTGAGATGCCTGCGCTGTATGACCTGCTGACTGTCGAAGAACATGCCGAGTTTATTATTCGTGCCTACAAGCTCGATAAAAGTGCCAATGCATATGCAGATGAACTGATAGAGAGACTTGAACTTTCTGATAAGCGCAAAAAGTTGGGAAAAGAACTCTCAAAAGGTATGCAGCAGAAGGTCAGCATCATGTGCGCCCTGCTGCCTCGGCCGGGTATGCTGCTTCTCGACGAACCGCTGGTCGGTCTTGACCCCCATGCGATCAAGGAGCTTAAGGCCATGCTCATGGAGCTGCGCAGCCGGGGAACGGCGATCTTTGTGTCGACACATATGATCGACAGTGTGGAAGGCTTATGGGACAAGGTTTTTATTATGGTTAACGGCCGCATTGCAGCAACCCGTGATCATAACCTTGAGACAATGGACAGCAATGAAAGCCTCGAAGACCTGTTCTTTTCTATTACGGAGGGACAGAAATGAGAGCTCTGTCCTACCTGTTCTTTACAAGCATTAAAAATGCCGTCAGGCAGATCCTGAAAAAGCCTGCCATGATTATCCTGTACTTATTTCTTATCGGAATGATGCTTTTTGCAATGATTCCAAGTCAGAGATCCGTCACATCATCTTTTGACATGACACCTGTCCTTCGGGCGATTGCTTTCTGTCTTTTTGGTTTCATTTCTTATACGAGTATTTCGAAGGGCTTAAAACAGGGGTCGACCTTTTTTTCGATGCCTGATGTCAACTTTCTTTTTACCTCGCCGATTCGGCCACAGTCTGTTCTTTTGTATGGTGTCGTGCGGCAGATGGGCATGAGCGCGATGGCCACGCTTTTTATGTGTTTTCAGGTCCCCAATATGCGAAGTCTCCTTCATTTGGATGGGAATGGGATTTTTGCCGTGATAAGCGGCTGGTTTGTCATGCTGGTATGTGCACAGGTTGTGTCTCTGTGCACATATTCCCTGACGGCACCCCACCCCACACGCCGCCGGATCGGCAACTATCTGATGTATGGCCTGATTGTCCTGGTAACGGCAGGTCTTGCTGTATATCTGTTGACCCGGGGCGGCGATATGGGGGCTGTGCTGGAATACTTTGACCTTCCCGTAATCGACTTTGTTCCGCTCGCAGGCTGGATCAATGCTTATGTAATGGGTATGATCACCGGGGAAACAGATACAGCTCTTCTGTTCCTGCTGCTGGCACTGTTTTTTCCGGCGCTTGGCATTGCACTCGTCCGGCGCACGGACTCCGATTATTATGAGGATGTATTACAGGCGACTGAGCAGATATACGTGACAAAGCAAGCCATGAAAGACGGCAAGCTCGGCGCGAAGAACATGAATCAGAATATTCGCGCAGGGAAGAGCGGAATTGCCGGTAAAGGCCGCGGAGCCAGTGTGTTTTTCTATCGGCATCTGACGGAGCAGCGGCGTACCGGAATGACCATTCTGGATAAAGGCTCGTTTGTAATCATCGCGATAGCGGTAATCGGCGGCATTATCCTTAAAAATCTCACGGAAAAGGGCGACATCGAGCCCTTCTTTTCGGGACTGGCAGCCCTTGGTGTTCTGTCATATATCCTGTATTTCCTTACTGTATCAGGGAAGTTCACACAGGAACTGACACGCCCGTTTATATATCTGGTTCCGGCACCGGATCTCTTGAAGCTGTTCTACTCGAATCTGGCCGCGGTGCTGAAGGCACTAATTGAAGGACTTGTCTCTTTTTCGGTCATAGCGGTATTGGCCGGACTTCCCTGGTGGTATGTACCGCTGGCGGCATGTACTTACGCATCTTTGTCGCAGTTATATATAAGCATGTCGATCTTAACACAGCGAATTCTTGGAGGATCGAACTCGAAGATACTAAGCACGATTATTTATCTTGTAAGTGCAAGCATACTCCTCGTCCCCGGCGCAGTGCTCTTTGGCGTTTTGCAGGCGATCTTTTATTCAAGCGGCCGGGAATTCCTGTTTATATCGTATCTGGCAGCTATTACATACAATATTTTCATTTCTACCCTGGTACTTCTTCTTGGCAAAGGAATACTGAGGGATGCAGAGATGTAATCGGCAGGCTTTTACATCATATCCATTTTCAGTGTGTCGACTATGTTTGTCTTGTTAACGCGCGAGACGGAATAAAGCATCGTTGAAAAGACCAGAAGAAATACCAGTAGAATAGCTACTATATAACTGTGCCATGGCAGTGTAAACTCAAACGAATACACAAACATCTGGCTTCTGTACAGGTAATACGAAATCAGTATGCTGATCGGAAGCCCCAGCAGCAACGCCTTACATCCATAAAAGATACTTTCGAACCTGATCATCCTGGTAAATGATGCCGGTGTCATGCCGACGGAGCGCAGCATGGCGAACTCTTTCTGGCGAAGCGCCACATTCGTCGTGATCGTATTGAAAATATTCGCTATGCAGATCATGCTGATCAGGGTAATGAAGCCATACACGAAAACACCCAGTATAAAGGTTGTTTTCTGGTCCTGTTCCCTCATGCTCGAAATATTAAAAAGGCTGGTCTGGCTGCCGGGAACCGTCTTGAGGATTTCTTTGATGCCGTCCTCAAGGGCGCGGCTGTCCCTGGCTACGATATAGGCAGGGGGATAATCGGCATCGGAGTCAGGAAGGGGTATTCCTGCCTTTAGCATGACTGCCTCATATAAAGATTCGGGCATGATAAGATTGACCCCGGAAAATCCGCCGGTTGTCATGCCTGCCGGAAGTTCAGAAGCGATCTTTTTGACAACAAAGTCCATTGTGACGATATAAGAAGAGTCGTCAGTTTCCTGTGCGGAGGCATAGGTGTCTCCGGTGTAATAGCCGGCGGTGAGGGTACTTCCCTCTGCTATATCAAGAACATCGCCGATCAGCTTTTTTTCGTTTGTGTAATCGTATTCCATCGCGTGGTTAATCAGGATGCCGGACGGCCGTTCCGGGTCAGTATAATCATTGGGGTCTGCACCGACAGATGCTGCATAGGCTTCAAAACCTGCGTCATCATATGCACATAGATTGACTGTGATGCTGCTGCTTTCATAAGGCAGTGACTTGGCTATCTGTGTGCGAATGTCTCTGTCGGACCTAAGATACAGGAATTGCTGCCGGAGTGTCGCAATCATTTCGGTGTCCGGCAGTTTAGCTATCTGGTCGAAGATATTCATCCGCTCGGCTTGTGAAATCCTGTCGATCTGCAGATAGATATCATAGTTGATCTGATTCGAACTGCTCTCCGTGTATATTTTCCCGAACTGAACATAGGAAGATACGGTCAGAAAAAGCACAAGGCTGATAACCAGCGATACAATCGTTGCCCGGTATTTTCTTCGGTTTCTGCGGAAGTTTTTAATCGCAAGCTCGGCTTCAAATCCGAAAAGCTTCCTGAAAAGCGGGCGCGTGCGGATGCTTCGCGGAGTCAGACGGATTTCTTTTGACTGGCGGATCGCATCAATCGGCATGATGTGTGAAGCCCTGACGGCCGGAACCAGAACGGATACATATAAGGTGGCACAAGCCAGCAGGGCGGTAATCCCGATGCTCCATCCAGACACAACCGTATGAAGCTGCGCTGTATCCGCGCCGGTCACACTGGCAAATATCGGCTTAATCAGCATGAAAGTGCACGATATTCCCAGAATTCCGAACAGGATCCCCAATGGAATTCCCATCAGCCCGACAAGAAGTCCTTCGAAAAGGACGTGGATGCGTTTTTGCTTTCTTGTCGCACCGGCGCTTGCAAGAAGGCCCAGGTGACGGGTCCGCTCAGATACGGATATTGAAAAAGCGTTGTAAATCAGGGACACGGATGCCGCAATAATGATTGCGACTATAACAGCGACAAGAATGAACATCAGATCCTGCCTGCTTCCCGCTTCCTGAACACCGCAGTACCGCAGATACCCATTGTTAAAAGTGATGTTCTCTGCAGGATAACCTAATTCTGCAGCCTGGCTTCTGATCATGCTGTAATAGTTGAACGGAACTTTCTCATTCCAGATATACAGGTCTGCTTTCTCTCCGGAAGACGCGGTCTTCCCGGGGAAACCGGTGAAGCAGTAGTAATTGGCTGTCCATGCATTGTCAAATATGGAAGGGGAGATGAAGCCCACGATCGTATAAGTCTTTGTTTCTTTCACCGAAAGGGATTCGGAACCAAGATTCACGGATTGGCCTGATTCATCGTCATAGGAATAGAATTCATCCGTGTATGAGGAGTCCGGCGCTGCATGTGTTCCGTCGGGATACACGCGGTCCCCGGTATCAAGGGAGATTGTGTCTCCGACTGCATACATGACACCTGCATCTTGTGCAATCTCATCTGACAATACAATTTCACCGTCGTTTTCGGGAAGTCGGCCGGTCGTCGGGGTGACGAAAAAGTGTGAAAAGGCAGCATCGTCATACTGTGTGATATACAGGTATGGCTTTGACGTGTTTTTTGATCCTTCTAGTTCGGCAAACCCTACAGCCCGCTGCATCATGACATCATTACCTTCGGACGCCTCTGACCAGACGGCTGCATCGGATACAGGCACATCAGCAAAAGAAGCTGTCCATCTGCCGTAATCCGATAACTGATTGCGCTGAAGAAGATCCAGAAAAGAAGCGGTAAATGTCGTCACGCCGGACAGCATCGCCGCTGAAATGATTACGCCGATAACCGTGACGATCGTCCACTTCTTGTGCACCTTCATCGTTGAAACTGTGAAAGATTGAAGCACATTCATCTGCGGATTACCTCATCCTTGAAAATTCGTCCGTCCGCGATGGTCATTATCCTGTCTGCCTGCAGGGCAATGTTCTGGTCGTGTGTAATCAGGATCAGTGTCTGGTTATAGCGTTTATTTGAATACCTGAGAAGTTCCATTACATCCGCGCTGTTTTTGCTGTCGAGATTGCCTGTCGGCTCATCAGCCA
>DIEQ01000077.1:11598-54855 GCA_002418705.1 Mageeibacillus sp. UBA5770
CGCTGCTGCTGTCCGCCCGAGAGCTGGTTGGGAAGATGACCGGCCCGGTCCGTAACGGAAAGCATGTCCAGAAGTTCCCTAAGATGCCCGGCATCCGGTTTTCTCTCGTCTAGAAGGAGGGGGAGAGCGATGTTTTCTTCGACACTCAGCACAGGGATCAGATTGTTGAACTGATAAATCAGGCCGATCTGGCGGCGCCGGAATATTGCCAGCTGGGATTCCCCCAGGGAATATACATCCGATCCTTCGATAAACACTTTGCCTGAAGTCGGCCGGTCCACGCCGCCGAGGATATGGAGAAGGGTCGATTTGCCTGAACCGGAGGCTCCGACAATGGCAATGAATTCGCCTTTTCTCACAGAGAAAGAAACATCATCGAGTGCCGCAACGCGGGCATCCCCGCTTCCGTATGTCTTGCATATGTTCTGGACCCGAAGAATTTCCATATATTTATTGCCCCCGTAATGCCTTAGTATATCTATTTATTTCAGCATAACAGGCCTAAGTGACGTGCGGGTGACTCTGTTCGTGACGAATTCGTCACATTAACCGAAAAAATGGATCATAAATGTTGTGCTTTTTCCAACCGTACTCTCTACGGTGATGCTGCCTCCTTGGGATGTAATCATGCTTTTGGCCATTGCAAGCCCGATCCCGACGCTGTCTGATCCCGCATTTTTGCCGCGATAGAATCGCTCGAATATATGCGGGAGATCTTCGGGATCAATGCCGCTGCCGTCGTCAGATACAATGATCTGCGTATAAAGCGGGTTCTGGGAACAGGAAATGGTGAGATGCCCGTCAGCGGGCGTATGCTCCACACAATTTTTCAGTATATTGAGGAGGGCTTCCGCCGTCCAGTTCAAGTCGCAGGAAAGCGTTATTTCCGGGTGGTCGATGACGAGGGCCTGTCGGCGCAGTTCAATCGGGATGAGAAGCGGTGCAAGAGCCCGATCGAGCAGGGCGTCGATCCGTACGGGAACTTTATTGAAAACAATCGTGCCGGCATCCAGGCGCGAAAGCTTCAGAAGGGATGTGACAAGCCATTCTATCCGCTCGAGCTGGGCCCGGATTCTGCCTGTAAACTCAATCCTCTTATCCGTCGGTAAGTTGGGGTCGCACAGCAGATCGGTCATAACCAGCATCGAAGTCAGCGGGGTTTTAAGCTGGTGTGAAATATCGGACATGGCGTCCGCAAGCTCGGATTTTTCCTTTTGAAGGGCTTCCGCCTGAACACAGAGCATGACTGTCGCCTTGTAAATTTCGCTTTTAAGGATGGACAGTTCGCCCTCGTCATGATCCGGTACTTCCAGATCGTAATGCCCGTTATTCACGTTTTTTAAATATTCGGATAATTCTGAAATACGCTTATAGCGCCATTTCGCGAAAAAATAAGCCATTGCGGCGAAGATAATACAGGTCCCGGCCATAATTGCCGCGCTTTTCCACGAAAAGAACAAGCTGGCAGCAGTGCCGGTTATGGACAGAAGAACTGTGCAGATAAAGAAAATCCTGAATTCCTTATTACGAAACCACCGCACAGTTACCTCCTTTTTGAACCAATCCGATAACCCATACCGCGGACGGTCTGGATGATTTCAGGGTGTGCCGGATCATCCTCAATCTTTTCGCGCAGGCGTTTGATGTAGACAGTAAGCGTATTGTCATTGACAAATTCGCCGCCGACATCCCAGATTCCTTCCAGCAGCTGATTTCTTGTCAGAATCTGCCCTTCATGATTCAGCAGTGTGAGAAGAAGACGGTATTCAAGTGCGGTAAGAAGAACATCAGTATCTTTTCGAAATACTTTACCCTGTGACGTATTTACCTGAAGTGACCCGATCTGGATGATGCTGCCGCCTTCCGTGCTGCGTTCATTCCTTCGCAGAACCATTTTGATGCGAGACAGAAGCTCGCGAAGTCGGAACGGCTTGGTGATGTAATCATCCGCACCCATATCAAGGCCCATCACGACATTTACTTCGTCATCACAGGCTGTAAGGAAAATCACAGGCGTCTCTGAAGCTGCGCGCGCCGTACGGCATACCTGGTAACCGCTGCCGTCCGGAAGAGTCAGGTCCAAAAGCACCAGATCAAAAGGCTCTTTCTCCAGAAGCGAACAGGCGCACAGCACAGTTGAACAGGGCGTCACCCTATATCCCTCTGTTTCAAGGGAATAGGTCAGCCCAAGTAAAATAGACTGGTCATCTTCAACTAACAAAATGTTTTTCATACGTCGTATTATAGTACACAAGGGCCGTTCAGGACAATGTCCCGGACGGTTCCGGTTCCGGTGTCTATTTTGGAATCATTACAAATCATAATTGATTTCCCTTGAAGTCGATGTATAATTAAAATATATAGAAAACACCAAATGGATTTAAAGAGAAGACGCAAAATCATCAGACATACTCTTTGAATCGTTGAAAAGGAGTGTATTGTTATGCTTTCTGATAAAATTACCAAACTGATTAATGAACAGATCAACAAGGAACTTTACTCGGCCTACCTTTATCTGGACTTTGCAAACTACTACAGTGTTGCAGGCCTTGCCGGGTTCCACAATTGGTTTTATGTACAGGCCCAGGAAGAGCGTGACCACGCGATGCTTTTCACCACCTACCTGCTGAATAACGGTATTGCACCCGTTCTGACTTCGCTTGCCGGCCCTGAAGGCAAATATGCAGATTTCAATGCACCGCTGCTGGCTTCACTGGAGCATGAGCGCTATATTACAGCATCCATTTATGATATTTATGCAGAGGCCAGCGCCTCCCGCGACTTTAAGACTGTTCAGTTCCTCGACTGGTTTGTTAAGGAGCAGGGCGAAGAGGAGAAGAATTCTGAGGATAATATCCGCAAGTTCGAACTCTTCGGGCAGGACAGCAAGGGTCTTTATATGCTTGATGCCGAACTCGGAACGAGAATGTATGCCCCTCCATCACTGATCATCTGAGGTTATCTAAATACCTTTGATGAGACGGCGTGTCTTTATATAGATATCCTGAAGTACAATTTCAACCGGGCTGTTCTTTTGAGAACAGCCCTTTTTTTGTCCGCAGTTTGCCTGAAACGATCGGAATTCAACAAAATTTTATCGAATAACAATAAAAATCTATTGTTATTCAGATCTGCCGGTAGTATGATGGCAATATAATCATTTGAAAGGCAGGTTTCTTTATGCGGGTTATTGGCAAAGCAAGCCTATCATCTTTTGTCCGGATCCTGACAGATGTACTGATTGCCGGCAATGCAGCCACATTGATTTTCCTTCCCTGGATATTGCGGTATCTATATGATCTCTGGTTAACCAGTGCTTATTTCGTCGAAGACTATACATTTATGCTGTATTTTCTTTATTTCTGCGGTTTGATTACGCTCGCGGTATTGATTTTCGGTCACATGATCCTGCGAACTATTGAAAAAGGAGAACCATTTCACCCCGGGAACACGCTTCGGTTCCGGTATGTAGGCATATCCTTTCTGCTTTTGTCGGCGGCATTTTTTGTCAAACTGTGTTTTTACGGTACGCTGCTGACTTTTTTCTGTGCAATTTTGTTTTTGCTTTTTTCGGTTCTATCCGTGATCATGTCTGAGGTTTTCCGCCAGGCAAGCATTATCTGGGAAGAACATCAGCTTACAATCTGAAGAGGGAGTCACTTATGCCGATTGTAATACGCCTGGATGTAGTTATGGCTCAGCGTAAGATGGGGCTTTCTGAACTTGCGGAGAAAGTGGACCTGACACTGGCCAACCTCTCCGTACTCAAGAATGACCATGCCAAAGCCATCCGTTTTTCAACGCTTGAAGCGATTTGCCGGGCACTTGATTGTCAGCCCGGAGATATCATGGAATACGTACCCGAAATAAAGGAGGACAATTGATATGAAATATGCACGTGCGCTTTTAGCAGCCGTTCTCAGTACGGCTGCTCTGGTTGAATTCTTACTTTGGGGAGACGCAGGTGTCGGTTTTACCGTTCTGTTTCTTGTTCTATTGGCAGCCTATTTTATTGCCTGTGGTTTTCCGGCCGCAGGTCTCCGGCATACTGTTGAGCAAATCGGGCTGACAGCCATTATTGCAGCTCTGGCGATGAGTTATACATTTTTTGATAATGATGTGCTGCGCGCCGTCAATTTACTTGCGCTGGTCTTTTTACTGGGGCTGCTGTTTCTGCACGGGACTGTCGGAAAAGACATGGAGTGGGACCGCCCCGGTTTTCATGCAGAACTTTGGATCGGATATTTTGTCCGTCCGTTTGCCTGCATAGCAAAGCCTTTGAAGGAGCTGTCCGCATTGCGCAAAAGCAGGAAGAGCGATGTGAGTGAGACTGCCCGGTCACCCGAAAAAAGGAAAATCATATTTCAGGTTCTTGCGGCTGTTTTGGCTTCTGTCCCGCTGCTGCTGGTTCTTGTTTCTCTTCTTGCTTCTTCAGATCCTGTGTTCAGGGATGTGTTCAAACCTTTGAACGACTGGCTGATGAGTCTCCATATCGGAGATGTGGTCGGCAGGATCCTTATGTTTCTATTCCTACTGCCTTTCGCAGCGAGCGCAGTCTGGAGTTATCGGGACGAGTATAGAGTCCTCGGAAGTGCCGGTACGCCCGGCAATTTCAAACCGGTCCTTATACCGGCCGCTTCGGCTATTACGATTCTTGCCCTTGTGAATGCGCTGTACCTGCTTTTTGCAGGAGTCCAGTTTGCCTACTTCTTCGGTGCATGGGGCGGCAGTCTGCCGGATGGCCTGACACCGGCTCAATATGCTAGAAACGGATTTTTCGAGCTTTCGTTCATTTCATTTATTAACGTTATCCTGCTGCTGCTAAGCATTCGCATGACGGTTCGAAACGGTAAAACCGGTTATGTTATCCGGGGGCTTGCGACGGGACTTATGGCTCTTTCCACGGTCCAGCTGATTTCTGCCATGCTCAGGATGCACCTTTATATCAAAGCATTCGGTCTCAGTCAGCTCCGGTATTTTGTCTTTGCGTTCATGATCCTCCTCGCGGTATATTTTGTATTCCTTATGCTCCGGGAGTTTGTGTCGTCATTCCCGCTTTTCCGGTGCATGCTGATTGCCGGTGCATCTGCACTTGTGATATTGAATTATTCAGTCCCCGATGCGCAGATTGCATCTTATAACATCAGCCATTATTGCTCGGGGGAACTGGCTTCACTTGATACAGGCTATATCATCAACAGCCTGTCTGCAGACGGTCAGCTTGTACTTCTTCAGAATGAGTCTGTTCTTGTACAGTATGATCCGGGTATGAAGCAGATGTTTGCAGAAATGAAGAGGCAGCTGGATCCTACATATCCTGAATACGCACAACGCAGCTGGAAGGCATTCAATCTTAATGAAAACAGACTAGCGCAATATTTTTGAAATTCACATAATCCGTGAACAAACAGGGCGGAACGGCTTCGCATCTTTTCAAAAATTCATGACATCCGGTGTTGGTATAGGGTATACTTTTACCTGTTACAGCATCTCCGTGCACATGCGGCTCCCTTTCCGGAGCGGAATGACCGCAGCGTGTTTCGGCAGGGAGGTCATGGATGAAGGGTCTGCTTCGGTTTTATGCAAAGGGCAGAGGAGTTTTTTCTGTGGCTGCCGCATTCCTTGCAGCAGCCATGCTGACAGGCTTTTTCTGTAATACTTCGGTGCGTGCTTCAGAAGCCGGTGTCCCGCCTGAAGCATTGAACTCTGATACAAAACGAGTGCTTTTCATCAGCTCATATGCCGCAAGTTTTATATCGCTTCCGGATCAGACACAGGGACTTTCCAATATTTTTGAAGCAGCGGACATCGATATGGATGTTGAATATATGGACCTGCGACGTATGAATACGGACGGCAGCGCTGCGAATTTCCATGATTATATTTCCTTCAAGCTCGCTCATCTGGCTCCATACGACGCAATTGTAACCGGCGACGATGATGCACTTCAGTTTGCCATGGACTACAGGGATGATCTGTTCCAGGACATTCCGGTAGTATTTATGTGTATTAATGATCGCGAAAGAGTCCTGAAAGCCGTTGATATGGGTTTCACCGGTGTTGCCGAAGAGCATTCGATTGCCGAGACCATCAGCATCGCCCGGGTAATGATACCCGGGGCAAGGAACGTCGTCTGCATATATGACAGCACAACAACCGGACTTGGCGACAGGGATAATTTTTTTGAGACGGAGGATCAGTTTCCGGATTTATACTTTTCCGGGATCAATACAACCGAATATACCTTTTCTGAAGTAGGTCAGAAGGTTGCTGCCATGGGAAGTGATACGATTCTGATATATGAGTGCATGTTCCTTGATAAGACAGGCACGGTTATTTCCATAGAGGAAGCCGTTCAGATTTTAAGTGAAGCAGCTAAAATTCCGATTTTCAGGGGATCATTGGGCGGTGTCGGTGAGGGTGTAATCGGCGGACGGATGTTTTCATTTGTCATGCAGGGAGAAGAGACTGCTAAAAAGGTCGTTTCAATCCTGGCCGGAACCGATCCCGCGGACATTCCCGTTTCGCGGGACAGTACCTATCAGTACATTTTCGATTTGAAGATACTCGAAAAATTCAATATCAGCCCGTCACTGCTTCCGGAGGGGGCGGTTGTTATAAACACCGAATCTGATTTTTTCAGCGAAAACAAGGAGCTGCTTACCGCACTTGTATCCGTCGCAGCATTGTCAGCTATTATTATTCTGATTGTTGTCAGGGATAACAGGGCTTTGCGCCGTGTTAAAAAGGAACTGATCGGCAGCAAGGAAAAACTGTATGATTTTGCCTATCAGGATGCCCTGACCGGACTTCCGAACCGCTCGCATTTTTATAAATATATGAATGATCTTTTTAATATGCGAGGCCATTTTGACCCTGAAAATGCTGCTTCACCCGATGTGCAGATTAAAGAAATTGCTCTGATTTATGTCGATATTGATGACTTTAAGCTGATTAATGATGCCCGCGGCCATCGAAGCGGTGATTTGCTGCTTCAGCATATGGCGCTCGGGATACAGAACCTGACTGAGGAAAGCCAGGATTATTACGCTGCAAGAATCGGCGGGGATGAGTTTGTTATTGTGATCATTAATCCATTGAGCCTAAATGAGACAGAAGACATGTCACGCCGGATTAATCAGATCTTCAACGCCAAATACTCAATTGAGGATACAAACTTCTATCCGTCTGCCTCCATCGGGATTGCACTATATCCGCATGACACCATGGAGATATCCGAACTTGTAAAAAACGCCGATATGGCGATGTACCAGTCAAAAACGGAAGGAAAGAACCGTTATACATTTTATGACCCGTCCATGCATAAAAGCATGGAGAATACGATGCAGATCCAGAACAAGATTCCTGAGGCACTGGAACAGGGGCTTTTCTATCTTGTTTACCAGCCACAGGCTGATATATTCACGAATCAGATCATCGGGTATGAAGCCCTGATCCGATGGAAGGATCCGGAACTTGGATTTGTTTCACCGGGAAGCTTTAAACCAATCGCAGAGAAGTCGGGACAGATCCTGCCGATAGGCAGCTGGGTCCTTGAGACGGCCTGCAGGTTTGCTCTCAGGCTGAATCAGGACCGGGCGGCTCCGCTGACGGTATCAGTCAATATTTCAGCAATCCAGCTCATGCAGGTCGACTTTTATGAGACTGTGGTGTCGATAACCGGCAGAATGAACGTTCCGCCATCCTGGATCGGACTTGAAATAACGGAGACGTCACTCATCAGCGGACTTCAGCCGAAGGCTGATGTACTCCTTCGTCTCCGGGAGTTAGGATTCCACATTATCCTTGATGATTTCGGAACCGGATACTCATCACTGCATTATCTGCGTGAACTGCCGATCGAGACGATGAAGATTGACCAGACTTTTACCAATAAACTTGGTGAAACAGCGGATAACGACGATCTCATGTGCCTTATTATTGAAGTCGCACACCTTCTGAAGATCAGCGTCGTCGCAGAAGGGGTTGAGACGAAAGAACAGCTGGCATTTCTATCTGTCAATAAATGCGACTCAATCCAGGGCTATTATTTCAGCTATCCCCTGCCGGAAGAAGAGATCCTCAGAACAGCAGTCAGTCACGAACTCAATTAATGCATAAAAATAATGCGATTCTTGTATTCGGATAGTAGAAAAGGTGGAGCACATGGGTAGAATTTATGACTTGATAATTATCGGAGGCGGCGCAGCAGGCCTTTCCGCGGCGATTTATGCGGGACGAGCTCAGATGGACACGGTAATTCTTGAAAAGAAGCAGGCTGGCGGCCAGCTTCTCAACACGGCTGAAGTTGTAAACTATCCCGGGATACGGCACATATCGGGACCGCAGCTTATGCACGAAATGCAGCAGCATGCCCTTGATTTCGGTGTGGAATGCAGGGATGCCCAGATAGACAGGGTAGATTTTTCAGGACCTGTAAAAAAACTGTATGCAGGCGATATAAAATACGAAGCCCGGGCTGTTCTGCTGGCAACCGGTGCCTTGCCGAAAAAATCCGGTTTTGAGGGCGAAGACAAATATACCGGACACGGTGTGTCCTATTGTTCGACCTGTGACGGCGAATTCTTTTCGGGGCTGGACATCTTTGTTGCCGGCGGCGGTTATGCCGCTGCTGAGGAAGCTCTTTTTCTGACACGCTTCGCTAAAACCGTCACAGTCATTGTTCGCAAGAAAGCATTTACCTGTGCGAAGGCTATTGCAGATAAAGTACGGTCCCACCCTAAAATCAAGGTGCATTTCAATACCGAAATTATAAGCGTCGAGGGCGGCGAGTTCATGAAATCCGCAACTTTTTATAACAAACAGGCAGATAGGACATTTACCTACAAGGCACCTGAAAACCAGACTTTTGGAATCTTTATATTTGCGGGGTACGCACCGGCAACGAGCCTTTTTGCAGGTCAGGTGAAGATGGACGAGTCCGGATATATCCTGACAGACGAACATATGCGTACCAATGTACCCGGCGTATATGCCGCAGGCGACCTTCGTCCCAAAATGCTGCGCCAGCTTGTCACCGCCGTTTCAGATGGAGCGATAGCAGCGGTTTCCGCTGAAAAATACGTTGCCGAAGAAAAAGACCGTCTCGGAATCCGTGATGAGCTGAATAAAGCGCCGCTGAAAAAAGACAGCGCTGCCAATACCGTAACAACCACAGACACCTCCGGTATTCCGTCTGATTTCTTCCCGATGGATATACGCAATGAACTTCTCGGAATTTTATCGGGTATAACGGAGGACATGACGATTGTATCCATCGTCGATCCTTCAAAGCGAAAATGCATACAGCTTCGTGATTTCATATTGGCAATTGCATCCCTTAACAGCTACATCCATACCGACATCCGCTTAAAGGGCGAATCCCCGGATATGGAAGAGAAGATTCATGCCGATAAATTTCCTGTTGCTGCGTTTCTCGATGCCTCCGGCGTATACCGGGGCGTCAAGTTTCACGGCGTTCCTGCCGACCAGGAGATTCGTTCGTTTGCAATATCCATATTTAACCTGGCAGGACCGGGACAGCAGATCGACTCCCTGACAGCTGCCCGCGTTAAGGCGCTGGAAGGCTGCTACAATATTAAAGTCTGCGTATCGATGGATTGCCATTTCTGCCCGGAAGCCGTTGCTGCGTGTCAGCGCATGGCTATGCTTAACCCGGGCATTGAAGCAGAGATGATAGACGCTCTTTCCTTTCCGGATATCCGGAAGAAATTTCGGATCATGAGTGTTCCGACCTTGATTATTAATAATGAAACCACGCATCTCGGAGGAAGAACCATACCCGAGGTTCTTGGTTTTTTGTCAGTATAATACCGCAGGGAGGATAATATGCTCGCTTTTTATCTCGCCATGCTCGAAGATGAAGCGGAAAGCAGCAGATTTGAACAGCTCTATCTGTTGCACAGATTCGCGATGCTCAGAGCTGCTGAGAATATTCTAAAGGACTATTCTCTTGCTGAAGATGCCGTTCATGAGGCCTTTTTAAGAATTATTAATCATATGGATAAAATAATTGAAATTAACTGTAACAAAACGCGTGCTTTCGTCGTTATTGTAGTGAAGAACATTTCAATTGATATGCTTCGCAGTCAGAAACGTCATCCCGAATCAGACATCATGGAATGGGAAGACTTACCGGACAGCAGAGGCAATAACCCTGAACAGATTCTATTGGATACGGAAAGCAGCGATGCCTTTTCAAGGGCAATCGCAAATATGAAAAAACCGTACGCCGATATTCTGGCTCTTTCCGTCGCTTATGAGATGAGCGATAAGGAAATCGCCGGATTCCTTGGCATAACAGAGAACAATGTCCGCGTTCGCCTCCACCGCGGGCGGCAGGAACTTGTCAGACAATTAATGGAAGGAACAAAGAAGGATGGAACTCAAAGATAATCAGCTGCTGAGATCTGCATTTAATGATTATATATGTTCTGTTACAGCCGATATACCCTCAGAGGAGACTCTTTCCGAGACACTTTCGTTTTCGCCCCGGTTTATCCGGAGGATGAGCAGGCTGCTTCGAAGAGCGCGCAGCCTTGAAGCTGCCGGGTCCGCGCCCGGGCAGGCAGTCCTGTACCCGCACGATAATTCCGCTGCATACCGGGCACCCGTTCAGTGGAGACGCAGACTTGTTCTTTTGGCTGTCATTGCGGCCGTTCTCGTGTCTGCCGTGAGTGCGGTTGCCGCCCGCGAAGAGATCAGGAACTTCTTTATTACTATATATGAAAAATATACAAGCGTTATATTTGACAGGCAGGCCGGTACAGCTGAAATACCGGTTGAGTCGGTGTCATCGGCTGTCAGTGATCTTCCGTCCTATATTCCGGAAGGCTATGAGGTCGGCAGCAGGCTGGTTACCGACAATTATATTCAAATAATTTACAGCAAAGCAGATGCGCTTGATATTATTTTCGAAAGGAATTCCCCTGATAATCTGACAGCAATCCTTGATACGGAAGGTACACAATATGAGAAGATTCCGGTAGACCGGTTCGAGGGCATCTATTTCTCTAATAAGGGGATTCAAAACCTGCTCTGGCAGGATGAGTATTATGTGTATGGACTCTCCGGACCCGCAAGCAGGGAAGACCTGACTGCTATTGCACAATCGGTTTACAAATAAGACTTTTTTGATTTTTCCGAATTTCTGTAACAAATCGCCCTTCTAAAACGTTAAATAAGTAGACACCGTATTAACAGGTGTCAAATAAGACGAAAGAAGGATTAATTATGATGGGTAAAAGAGTAATTAAAGGGATCACCGCAGCGTTGCTGGCGATGATGGTACTTCTGGGAAGTTCGACGGCCGTATTGGCAGCTGACAGTGCAGAACCCCAGATGCCGGCGGTAAGTGCAGAAGGGCTGGAGGGTATCGGCATAACTCCGGATATGCTGTACGCGAACAAGATCACCCAGTCGTTCGACATATCATCCGCGGGTTATGTTTCCGGCTACGGATCCGTCCTGGGATATCAAGGTACAACGACCAGGATTACCATGTACCTGTATCTCGAGAAGTATTCCGGCGGTACCTGGGTTTATGACGGCAGCTGGAGTTCTACAACATACTCATACACCGCATATCTTCCCATTTCCGATACGGTATCCCACGGATACACCTACCGCCTCAGAGGTGTCTATTATGTATACAGCGGCACAGCCTATGAGAGAACGGTTGTTTACAGTCCGTCTGAGTATTATTAATTCCGCATCGTATCTGTAGGTTTATCAGAGCATCCGTTATATTTGCTTTAACTTGAGTTTCATTGGAGGGAGAAGACATGCTGCTTGACCAGTTATCTTCGAGTAGAAAAGTAAGGGTCGG
Organism: Mageeibacillus sp. UBA5770; assembly: GCA_002418705.1. The sequence goes on from DIEQ01000077.1 coordinate 23,447, forward strand.
GATTGCTATGCAAGGCAGTCATCTGTATGCTTTTTTAAAAGTAAGGTATCTTGTCTGTATGTTCCTGACAATGATGATATCTGTTTTTTATTATTCACAGGCTTACCAGTCAGATCGCTCCCGGCCCGGCGAACTGGTGGCGCTTGCTTTTGGCGGCACAATTTATGGAGGAATCCATTTACTCGACTTTGTCATGCAATTTGTCCCCCTGCTGATAGTACTCTTCATTTGGGGGACTTTTCTCCGGTATGAGCTGACTTTTCGCTGCCGTGCCATTCTGGCAAGATGCCGTAACGTATCCGTCTGGTATGTATCGTTACTTGTTTCCGTATTGATTTATTCCTTTATTGCGGCAGCCCTGACCTTCGGTGCCGCATACTTGTCAGGGACGGGGCTTCAGGGCATTTTTGCCGGCTTTATTCATGCAGGAACATTTTCAGATAATAGTCTGAGCACTAGCCTTGGGCAGACGAGCACCCTGGTGACACGTGTCAATATGCTCCAGCTTTTTTTGCTTATGTTTGTTCGTATGACCAGTCTTCTGATTCTGCAGACGATTTTATGGCTGGCTGCAGCCGATGGAAAATTACCATTATTGGCTGCTATGATCGTTGGAGGAGCTTCACTCCTGTATCCTAAAATACTTTGGCTTCCTATCGGCGGCACTATGTTTTTTACAAATCTGCTTGATAGACGACCCATTTGGCTTTGTTTACTGATTCCGGTAAGTTTTATTTTTGTGACAGCAGCGTCGGGATGGCTCTACGTATTGCAGACGGATTGGATGACTAGATTCAGCAAGCGCTAGCACCTCCTACCTGGTGGGGGAGATTATGGAACAGGCAGTTTCTGTACGAAATGTCAGTAAAACCGTGTCCGGTATCAAATTGCTGGACCGTGTTGACCTGTACGTGCCTGCAGGTCAGATTGTTGGAATCTCAGATCAGAACCGGTCAGGTAAAAATACTCTATTTCAGGCAATTGCAGGCTTTTCCGATATTCATTCCGGTGAAATCAGAGTCTGGGGCAGACTTGTCGGTAAGAATAATATATTCCCCGAAGATACAGGATTTTTGATGGATTTCCAGGGATTTCTTCCGCAGGTCAGCGGATTTAAAAATCTATTAATACTTGCTTCAATCGAAGGAAAAGCGACCGTGGAGCAGATTGCTGATGCCATGAGCATGGTCGGGCTCGATCCTGCTTCGAAGAGCCCCTACTCGAAATACTGCCCCGCAATGAAGCAAAAACTGAGACTGGCAGCGGCCCTGATGGATTCACCGAAGCTGCTTATTCTCGATGAACCGCTGAAAAATCTGGATAAGCACAGCGCGGAAAGAATCCGCCTGCTTCTTGTCCATTTGAATAGAAACAAGGGAGTGACCATTTTATTATCCGGACGGTACGACGATGTCGGTGACCTGTGTTCGGCATTCTATATCATGAATGACGGCGTTCTGCTTCCCCCGAAGCTGAGTACATAAAGACTTCTTGTCATGACTGCATCCTCACAGTCAAATCAATAGGCCTATGGCATTTTACCCGTGCCATAGGCCTATTGACATCTATAAAAAGGAGGGGTGAAATATGGACAGCCGAAGGTCGAGATGACCAGAAGGATTATCGGTTCATTTCCCCGGAATCGAAAAACTCCCTCGGTTATCATATAACCGAGCGAGCTCTCGAGTTGGAATTATGGTGGAGAACATAAATGGTTTAAAACCACTACATGCATATTCTAAATGTAATTTTAGTTTTTGCCTAGGTTGAAATTTTTTCAACCGGGTTAATAGTGAATACTTAACTAACCTTTTCATTTATTATCATACAAGAAGTATATTATCGAGGCTGTCCGTGCTAAATGCGTCCAGGCTGTTGTTTCGTATGGATAACGTGCGTTTTGTACAGCGCAGACCCCGGGAAAAAGGATATAATACAAATACATATATATAACAGGAGGGATGCATTATGAGTTACTCATATTTTGCCGTAACGAAAGAGGGGCTGGCACTGGCCGTACGTCTGCAGAAAACATTCAAAGGCGAGCTTCAGCCGATTTCTGGACTGAAGGCAGCCTTCGGCAAAAAAGATGTCCTCGTCTTCATCATGGCAGCCGGCATTGTGACCCGCCTTCTCGCACCGTTGATTGAGACAAAAGCAACTGACCCGGCCGTTCTGGTAATTGACCAGAAGGGTCAATTTGTCATCCCGCTTCTTTCGGGTCACCTTGGCGGAGCCAATGACCACGCAGTTGAAATAGCATCCTTTCTAGGCGCTCAGGCGATCATCACGACAGCAACCGACCTGTGCCAGGTCATTTCGTTTGAAGCGGCCGCCCAAAAGAATAACCTGATGATCGAGAATCAGCCGGCACTCAAGAAAGTCTGTTCGCTTCTTATGCAGGGCGCCAGTATCGAACTTCATACGGATCATGAAATTGACTGGGAGAGCATGGATCTTGACCGCGATTCCCTCCGCATCCTGCATTATGATCCGGAAGATGAGAGGACAATTCTCCGCGGCTATCAGATGTGTGCCAGGGAAGACACTGCAGCGGTTTTTCTGACGTCAAGAGCACTTCCTGCACGCGAAGACGGCACGTATCCTCCGAACATACTGATTCTCCGCCCGAAGGACATAGTCATAGGAATCAGCTGCCGCTCCCGCGTTAATGACGAATATGTATATCAGGCTGTGAAGACAGCACTCGAGCGCCAGAATCTACCTGAAAGTGCAATTTATAAACTTGCTACGATTCCTCTTAAAATGGAAGAGCCGGCCATCCTGTCACTGGCTGAGCGCCTTGCCGTGCCCGTTGAATTGGTTGATACAGACAATATTCGAAAAGTTGAGTACCTTTTTATTCAGACGCCGTTTGTTCCGCAGGCATCAAGTGTCGGAAATGTCAGTGCGCCCTGTGCATATCTGGCATCCGGAAAAGGACGCATGCTTATGGTCCGGACAACATTCCCGGGAGGCGTTACACTTGCAATAGCTCAGGAACGCCGCACAATCCTGCTGTAAGCAGATAGACCGGAGATAAATACAATTACATACACTGCAATGCAGGCTGCGGTTTGCCTGCGCCAGAATTTGTCTGATAACAGAATTTTCAGACACAGGAAGGGAAGAGAGGCGATTGTGATGAAGCAGTCTGCAAACGACGCTCTGTGGGCCCGGGCACAGGGCGTAATACCCGGCGGTGTAAACAGTCCGTCACGTTCTTTGTCTGAGATCAATTTCCAATTGAGTGACTATGCCAGGCCTCTTTGTCCGCCGTATTTCGTATCAGGACGCGGCAGCAAAATAACAGACGCGGATGGACGTACCTATATTGATTATGTCTGCGGGTTCGGATCTATGATTCTGGGGCATAATCATCCGGCGGTCACTGAGGCAATTACAGAAGCTGCAGGCCGGGGCTATTGTTTCGGCGGCAATACACCTGTAGAAGTGGCTCTTGCCGAACTTGTGACTTCCGCTTACCCATCGGTAGAAAAGATCCGTCTGGTCTCATCAGGCACAGAAGCAGTTATGTGCGCTGTCCGTTTGGCCAGAGCCTTTACCCAACGTTCTGAGATCGTTAAATTTGCCGGGTGTAACCACGGGCATTCCGACAGTCTTCTGGTAGCGGGTGGCGCCGGTATCCTGTCTTCCGGTCTTCCGGAAAGCACAGGTGTTCTTCCTCAGACAGCTGCCCATACACATGTTCTTCCTTATAACGATATTGAAGCACTGCAGTACTTTTTCGCCCATATGGGACCGAAGATTGCCTGTGTTATCGTGGAACCCGTTGCTGCGCATATGGGCCTGATCATTCCGGCTGACGGCTTTTTACAGCAGCTCAGAATACTTACCGAAAAAAACGGCGCGCTCCTGATTTTTGATGAGGTAATTACCGGTTTCCGTCATTCATTCGGCGGCGTACAGGGTAAGACAGGGCTTCGCCCGGATCTGACGGTGTTCGGTAAAATCATCGGGGGCGGACTCCCTCTGGCAGCTTTTGGCGGACGTTCGGATATCATGAAGTATCTGGCCCCGCAGGGCCCGGTATACCAGGGCGGAACATTGTCGGGCAGCCCGGTTGCCGCTGCCGCAGGCCTGGCGGCTCTTACTGTCCTTTCAGGATCTCCTGAGATTTACACCCATATCTTCAGTCAGGCCATCAGCTTGCAGGCCGGATTTCTTTCGGCCGCACAGAAAAAGGGTATCCCGGTCCAGGTTCCTCTGTCAGGTTCCCTGCTGTCATGTATGTTTTGCAAAAACCCGGTAAAAAATGAGTCTGACGCACAAAAAACAGACCGGAAGTTATTTGCCAGAATTTATTCTCAGCTCCTTAAGCGCGGGGTATATATAGCACCGTCGCCATATGAGGTCCTTTACGTATCCGCTTCTCTGACGGCGCAGGATGTTGCCAATACCTGCGATGCGATATCTGAGGCCTTCGCTGTCGCCTGAAAAACACCTATTAGAGAATAATTGCATTTTTGACGGAAAAGGCCCCTTCCGGGGTCTTCTTTCTGCTTTCACAAAAGAAACAAAAATTCATTTTAACTTAATAATTTATTGAATATTTAGAAAATGTTTATTTTATTATAAGCGTTTGCTATGATGTGCTTATAAACAGGAGGGGTCATATGGATGCGATAGATAAGGAAATCATGCGTTTGCTCAATATCAACGGGCGTGCAACTGCCTCAGAAATAAGCAGGGGAGTGCATCTGTCCATACCCGCTGTTGCCGAGCGAATCCGTAAAATGGATGAAGCAGGCCTGATTGAGAATTACACAGTCAGAATCAGCCGTGAAAAGGCAGGATGGAACATTATGGCTTTCATCCATGTCAGTGTGGACGATACCGAAAACATTGCCGCTTTTCGTGATGAAATCAATCGTTATCCCTGCGTGCTGGAATGTCATCACGTGGCCGGAACATATGATTATCTTCTTAAAGTATTGACCGAAAATATGGCGGCGCTTGACTTTTTCCTGTCGAACTCTCTTAAGACGATACAGGGAGTATCAAGATCGAATACGACGATCGTACTCTCGACTCTGAAAGAGACTCTTAATCCATTTTAGGGATGGCTGTTTCGTAACGCAGGAGGATAGGGCGTATGTTGGGCAAAGGATTCAGATACGGCATGTTTGTGCAGCTGGCGATAGGTCCTGTTTCACTGCTGGTGTTCAGGACGTCAGGTTCGGCCGGCTTTGGCATGGGTCTTATTTTGGTTTTGGCCGTAGCCCTGGTGGATGCCTTCTTTATCGCAATCGCCGGGGCAGGTTCGGTCTTGTTTTTAAAGAAAGAGAATATTCAGGGTGCGTTTATCATCTTCAGCAGTGTTGTGCTGGCTCTGTTTGGACTTTATACAGTTCTGGGGGCATTTAACATATCCATGCTCCCCGGGATCAAATTGTTTTCAGGCGTGAATTCCGGAAGCGTTTTTTTGCAGGGCGTCCTTCTTACGGCCTCTAATCCGATGACGATCCTCTTTTGGAACAGTATACTTACGGCACAGACGAAACGGGAGACAATGAACAGCCGGCATATCTTCTTTTTCGGAACAGGCTGTGTGCTTTCAACGGTTGTCTTTCTGACGATTGTTGCGGCAATAGGAAGTATGGTTAACCGGTTCCTGCCGGATAGTGTAATAAGAATCCTCAATGTTTTGATAGGTCTTAGTCTCATCGTATACAGCGCAGTCCTTCTTATGCAGAAACGAAGGTCCCGGCAACTGGCCGACTGTCCCAAATAGAGTGAAGCAGAGAACGATTGACGAGAGGCTGCGGCAAATTAATTGCGGCAGCCTCTTTTGATTTTCAAAAATAAAGTCACCTGAAAAATCTTCCAGGTGACCGTATCTTCAGTCTATTTTTCCCAGAGAGGAGTGATGGGGATCGGCTGTGATCCGGCCCGGTCAAAGATGCGTGCGATAAGCGGTGCGGCACCCTCACCAGACATTTTAAGGTCGAGTTCGCGAAGTTCTGCTTCGAAAGTGTCATATAATTTGAGATATTCACGCGATTTCTTCGCAGACAGCAGTCTGCAGATTACCTGTGTATCCGTGATGAACTCGATTTTGGCGACCGATTCCTTTTTGAAGCGGTCATAGAGGCGTCCCGCACTCATGGTACCTCGAACAACGGTGGCGGGACTGTTGGCAACATAGCCGATATCCCCGATATAGGGCAGGTGAACCAGAATGGCTTCCGCATCGTACGGATTTTCGGGTTCCTTCTTCAGGTAGATGATCTGACCTTCCTCAAATGGGACTAAACCGTAGATCTGAGAAAAACCTGTAACTGTGAGATGAGCCTTTGCCATAATAAGCACCTCCTTTTTCGTGATAATGTGGATAACTCTACGATATCAAAAAGTAGAAGGGATGTACATCCATAAGAGAAAACGCTTTGTTAACGAATCACGGTATTTTTGAAGTAAACCGCAGAAAGTGAAAAAATGTTTCTGAATTGAAGATATTTACAAATAGCGTGTATACAAAAGATAGCAAATGAGGCACAATAATTTGTAGTTTGTCAAAAAAAATTATGAACAGATATGTGACAATTTTGTCACGGAGAAAGTCACTCTTAAGTCACTTGCTATTTGTATAATGAACATAACCGCAAATATGAGAAAATCCGGAAAAGATATATGATGGCGCAGTATGAAAAGTGAGAAATAAGAAAGAGGTATGGGAATGAAACAAGTTAATGTGAATGCCAATCCAAAGACGGCCCGAAAACTTGGAAGATTACTTATGCAGGGAACAAGTATCGGGCTTTGTCTGGCACTGGGTCTTTCCATGGCCGGCTGCAAAAAAAGCAATGCGAAGCCGGTCGAGACGGTTACTGCCGACACAGCATATTTCTCTTCGACAGAGCTTGAATTTTATGAGGCAGAGGAAGGCGAAGATGTCAGTGTCATCTCTGTGAAGTCATACGGCGATAAAGTCGCCATACTTTTAAACATTTATGAATACAACAATCTTATGTACGAAAAAGAATATGCTGCTGTCGTCGAAGAAAAAACAGGTACTGCTGAAACCGTCGCCGTAGAAACCGCTGCCGGAGAAACGGCTGCGTCAGAAACCGTTCCGGAAGAAACAACAGCAGCTGATGAAACGACAGTATCTGATGAAACGGCAATAGCTGAAGAAACGGCTCCTGACTCTACAGCAGTGACCGACGAGACGATGATCGGCATCGATGAGCCTATCATTGATCCTGATATGGAATACATCCCGCCGAAGTACTATATCCTTATATATGACAATACCGGTAAGCTGATGTCACAGATTGACCTCGGATCAGTAATGGATCCGAATTCGTATCCAATGAGCATGGCAGCTGATGCGGACGGCAACCTTATGATTTTACTGCAGGGATACGATGAAGAGACCGGTGCGAGCAGCTTCCTGATGTATTCAGTTGATGCTGCGGGAAAATTAGGTGCATCTCCGGTCAAACTGGCATTCGGCGATTATGATTATCCGAACCAGATGACGATAGATAAAGACGGCAACATGTATTTCACTTCTTATGGCGAGCAGGGTCTCAAAATCATGGTTTTCGACAGCAAAGGAAAGCCTCTCTATGAGATTACCGGCGGAAAAGAGAACCTTAACGGTAATTTGTACGTGATTGGCGATCTGGTTTATGTAGACGGAAGCGACTTCACAGACGATAAGTATAAGTCGCTGCTGTATCCTCTTGATACAGCCGGAAAGAAGCTTGGAGAGCCCATCGATATGACGAGACTCTCGATGTACGGCGGTGAAATGATGTACATCGGAGCCAACGGTGTTTACTCCAACAGTTCAATCGGAGTATACCAGCTTGATATTGAAGAGCAGACAAAAACACCTGTCCTGTTGTGGAAAGACGCTGACATCGCGCGGACAATGTATGGGAATGATCAGGTGGTTGTACTTTCTTCCGATAAGATCATGCTGATCAGCAGCATATACGGCGGAGAATCCACATCAACCAAGGTCACACTTCTTACCCGCGAAGCCACGAACCCGAATGCCGGTAAGATTATTATCAGAATTGCGGGCGTTGGCATAACCTATGACGCGGCCGTACTTTCCGCTGTTTATGAATTCAATAAGTCGAACACGGAATATCGTGTTGAGATCCATGATTATATGGAAGATCAGCCGATCAATTCCGAAGAAGACTACAACAAAGTCATCAATACCATGAACATGGAGATCCTGTCCGGGGACGGACCCGACATTATATTCGGTAGCTATCAGTCTTTTGCAAATTATGAGGCTAAGGACCTTCTTGTCGATCTCTATACATTGATGGAAAAAGACACGGATTTCAAAAAGGATGACTATATCCCGAGTGTCCTTAAACTCTGTGAAACGGACGGTCATCTTTATAAGTTCGGAACCGGTTTCATGATCCAGGGTTTTGTCGGTGCGAAATCAGTCATCGGCGACCGTATGGGCTGGACTGTCGATGAATTCAACGAAATGGTTAACAGCCTTCCGAGCGGCATGACACCGCTTGTCAACCAGACACAGTCGAACCTTCTGACGAATTCCCTGTATGCTTCGATGGATTCATTCGTAAATGCCCAGACCGGCGAAGTTACATTCAACACGGAAGATTTCTGGCAGCTTCTGGACTATGCCAAGACATACGGAACGGATGATGATAATCCTGATCAGGAATATTCAGATGAGATGACCATGCTGCAGAACGGGGAGCTTGCACTTGCTTCCTGCTATATTGGTGATCCGACAGGATACGGACAATACGCCGCCATGATAAACGAGCCGATTTCTGTTGTCGGATTCCCTTCTTCCGACAAGCGCGGACCGATGTGCTATGTCAACACGATGCTTGCTATTTCTTCCGAATCCGGAAGTCAGGAAGCAGCATGGGATTTCGTAAAATCCTTCTTCTCTGAAGATGCCCAGATGACAATCGCCGAAAATTATTCAATACCGGTACTGAAATCTGCCTTTGAATTCCAGATCGAAAGAGCTATGAATCCTGACGAGAACGGAGGGGGAATGGTGATTTACGACAAGATGGGTCAGATGCAGCCAATGACCGAGGATGAGGCACAGGAATACAGAGACCTTATCAACGGACTTGATACTCTTGCCAGTTTTGATATGGAGATTTCCAATATCATTCTCGAAGAGACCCCTGCCTTCTTTAACGGCCAGAAATCCGAGCAGGACATTGCCGCTATTATCCAGAATCGTGTACAGACACTGGTAAATGAGAGAGAATAATCATATAGACAATTTGATCGGCGCGAAAGAAGAGAGGCAGCATTCATGACAAAACGGGAAAAGAAGACGCTTAGCGTGCAGGCTCTGCACAAAAGGGGGTCAAGACACAGAAAGATGAGGGACTGGTTCGTGCATACGGCCTATCTCACTCCCAGTTTTGCAGGTGTCATGCTTTTCTTCTTCGTGCCGATCGTAATTATTGCATACAACTCGACTTTGAAAAGTGCAGTGAACAGTCAGTTTGTCGGATTGAATAATTATATCCGCGTCATCAATAACGGTGCTTTTGAGCTGGCAGCAAAGAATACACTTTTGTTTTCAGCACTCGCTGTACCGCTGGCTGTTGTATTATCCCTTTTTCTGGCACTTCTTCTGAACACACAGATGCCTGCCAGAGGCTGGTTCCGCAGCGTTTTTCTAAACCCCATGATGGTTCCGGTTGCCTCGATTGTTTTGATCTGGCAGGTGTTTTTCAGCTTTAACGGCACGATCAACTCCTATTTCGGCGGATTTGGGATGGATAAGATTGACTGGATGAAGTCGGATTGGAGCCGTCTTGTCATCCTTCTTTTATTTCTTTGGAAGAACCTGGGATACAATATGGTGCTCTTCCTCAGTGCCCTGAACAATGTACCGGTTGAGCTGATTGATTCCGCTAAAATTGACGGTGCGGGAGCTGTTAAGCGCTTCCTGCATATAAACATCGTCTATCTTTATCCGACGATTTTCTTTGTCGGCATTATGTCGCTGATCAACTCGTTCAAAATTTTCCGTGAGGTGTATCTGCTGACCGGGGATTACCCGTTCAGCGCACTTTATCTCCTGCAGCACTTCATGAACAATGCATTCCGCGACCTGGACTATCAGAAGCTCTCTGCAGCGGCTATTATCATGTGCATTGCGATGATCCTGATTGTCGGCGTGCTGTTCCTGGCAGAAAATAAACTCGGAAGGGATGTGGAGGAATAGCATGTTTAAACATACTTACACACCATTCCCGACTCCTGTTGATGAGCCTGCCGCGTCTGAAAGACCGCAAGAAATCCCGGCTGCGTCTGAACCGCAGGTCACTGATGCGTCCGAAAACAGGGAGAATTCCGAAAACCGCGAGAATGCCGAAAGCCGGGAGAACGTTGAAGATATCAAGAACACGGAGGATTCAGAGAACCCGGAAAACCTTGATACTGTGGCGTATCCAGAACTCCTACCCGAGGAGAGAATTCGCATGAATCCTTTCCGCACCATGACCAGGAAAAGAATCACTTACAACATATCGATGACTGTTTTCTTTATTATTGCATCCATTGTTGCAGTCTTTTCGCTGATGCCTATCGTACTGACAGTCCTCAATTCCTTCATGTCGACCAGGGAAATCGTTGCCAATTACAGTGCCGTATTCGGCAGTCTGGCCGGCAATACGTCAGGCTCCAAGACATACCTGGCCACCGAAGCCCACCTGAAACTGATTCCCGATATGGCAAGCTTCGAACAATACGCGACCGTCCTTCTGAAAAGCCCGACCTACCTGCTTAAGTTTTGGAATTCCGTCGCCCTTGTCGTGCCGATTGTTGTATTCCAGATGGTTGTCGGGTCACTTGCTGCCTACAGCTTTGCCCGCTACCGTAAAAAGAGCAGGGAAGTTCTGTTTTTCTCTTACATTATCCTGATGCTTATGCCTTTTCAGGTAACGCTTGTTCCCAACTACCTGATATCCCAGCAGCTCGGCATCTTAAATACCCCGCAGGCGATTATCCTGCCGGGCATTTTCTCGACATTCAGTGTATTTCTTTTGAGCAAATACATGAGGCAGATCCCCTCGTCGTATATTGATGCAGCCAAGCTTGACGGTGCCGGCGAGTGGCATATTTTCACGAAGATCTCTATGCCGATGTGCAAGAGCGCACTGTATGCCATGGGTATCCTGTTATTCATTGACTACTGGAACATGGTTGAGCAGCCGCTGATTTTGCTGACTGACCCTGAGAAGCAGCCGCTTTCCGTGTTTCTTTCTCAGATTAACAGCGGTGAAGTCGGAATCGCATTTGCAGCATCGTTTATCTTTATGATCCCGCCGCTGCTGATCTTCCTCAACGGGGAACAGTATTTGATAGAGGGAATTTCAAGGTCGGGCATTAAGTAGTCCGGACCGGGACCATCATTTAGCAGTGTCCGGGCAGGCCGCTGCCCAAGAAAAGCAAAAATCAGATCTGCCGCAGCCAGGAGGGTGTACATGAAAGAGACTAAGGCGTTTCCAAAAAGAAATTGGGTTATTAAAGCGGGTATCGGCTTTCTCATAGTCATGGGATTGCTGACCTTCTTCTCCAACACCATTTTGAATTACTCGCTTCCCCAGGTGACGACCGTGTATTCATCGTCCGGAGCCATGTCAAGTTCCATCCAGGGAACCGGAACCATTCAGGCGGTAACCCAGGTTAAGCTGACGGCAGAAAGCAACCGTACGATTGATAAGGTTAATTTCTATTTGAATGAGGAAGTTTCTGAGGGGGCTGTCATTGCAACCTACGTTCCGTCAACGGAATCGGAGAATGAAGAATTGAAGGCTGCCCAGGAAGAGCTCGATAATCTGCTTGACCAAAAGAGGGCAGATGATCTTCAGAAGCCTGTATATGACTATACACAGGAGAACCGTGCGATTTCAGATGCACAGGCGGCGCTGAACCAGGCAAATGCCACAGCTGCTGCCGCACAGGGAAAAGCGTCTGCGGTAGCTGCGGCGCAGGCAGATATAAATGCGGCACAAAACACAATTACCTCCATTAATGATGAAATCGCAAGTCTTGAGACACAAAGGACAAGCAAAGCACAGACAGTCGGAGACGCTGAATTTGCACTTGAGTCTTCAAAGCAGGTTCTGGCAGATGCCATTGCCGCGCTCGAAGCAGTACCTGAAGGAGAAGACAGCACAGCTGAACAGGCTGCGGTGGATGCGGCGCAGGCAGCTGTCAATCAGAATCAGGCCGTATATAACCAGGCGAGTGCAGAACTGGCGGCTATCGAGCAAAGCATTTCAGGCAAGAACGCAGCCCTCACATCCGCCGAGGCTTCTTTGAGCGCGGCAAATGAAAGGCTCGCCGCTGCCCAGGCCCTTCCGGATCCGACTGATGCTGCAGCTGCCGTTGTAATGGCACAGCGCTCCCTGGATGATGCGAATAAATCCCTCACTGACCGTAAGAAAGCGGACGGGATTCAGCAGATTCTTGATGCGATGGCACAGGAAGATAAAGATAAAGCCCTGGCTGCCGCCCAGAAAAAAGTTGACGATTTAACAGCTCTGGCAGGGGTGGCGCAAGTAGTTGCGACAAAAGCCGGAAGAATTTCCGTCCTGAATATTTCTGATGGTGTTGAGACTGCCAAGGGTGATGTAATGGTTATCATTGACGTGGTTTCAGACGGGTTCAAGGTGCCGATTACATTTACAAAGGAACAGGCTGCCCAGATTCAAGTGGGAATGGGTGCAAAAATTGCTGATTACTGGGGCAGTACGGATCAGGATGCCATTGTCGTCTCAATTAAGCCGGACAGTACCGACCCGAGAAACAATAAGACTGTGACATTTATTTTGAATGATCCTGAAAACATGTACTGGTTCTCTACGGGATCGAGCATATCTCTTTCCATGAATAACCGGACCGTGAACCAGAGCTGCATCATTCCGTTAAGTGCTATTCATGAAGAGAACGGTGAGACTTTTGTATATACAATTAAGACAAAGAGCAGCCCGCTTGGTGACCGGTACATTGCAATAAAGGTGCCCGTAACCATTCTGGCAAAAGATGATACAAGCGCAGCGATTGATCCTTCCGCACTCGGGGAATACGGCTCAATGGTCATCACACAGTCAAACGACAAATCATTTGAATCCGGCGACCAGGTCCGCCTGGCTGAAGGAATGTAGGAGGCTGTAAAGTGGAGATCAGCAAGGCCAGGATAAGGGCATTTTTCCGTTCAGGCTGGGAAAGACAGGGCAGAAGGACCCGCAGGATTCTTAAACGTCTGCCTGTTGTTTTTCTGATCCTTGGCGTGGGCCTTTGTATCTTTTCTGTAATCCGTATCGTACAGGTCACACAGTCACAGAAATCACAGATTGCCGCGGAGTTATGGGCAGGGGACTCAGGAAACACATATAGGCAGATCAGCTGTTTTGCAGTCGGTCAGACACAGGCTGACGGCGGGCCCGACAAGGTTTTATCTTCTGACAGAAGTCTTGGTATTCAGGATATCCTTACGATCCGGAAAAGCCTGGATACAATCGTCAAAGAGTCTTCCGGGATGGATACCGGAAAAGGTAATGATTCGAATACACCTGAAGTTGAGATAACAAATAAGCTTTGGATCGATGCCTACTCAGCTGATGCGAAATGTACGGTCGAACGCAAAGCCACAGAGCTTCAGGCGGAAGCATTTTCCGAAGTTATGCTTACCGGTGTTTCCGGTGATTATTATCTCTTTCATCCACTGCAGATGGTTGACGGTGCATTCCTTTCGGACGACACGCTCGACAGCAAGAAAATAGTGCTGGATAAGGAACTGGCCTTCAAGCTCTTCCGCACATACAATGTCGTGGGATCAAAAGTATCGATAAACGGGCGGTCATATACGATTGTCGGAGTTGTCCGGCACGCTGATAACAAGATTGACCGCAAAGCATATGGAGATTACCTTCGTGCCTACGTATTTTTTGATGAACTCGCGTATTTGTCTGCCCCCGACCCGGAAAAAGAAGTGTCAGCTGAGCCCGACAGCTCGAATCTGGCTATCATGTGCTATGAGGTTGTGCTTCCCAATAAGCTCAGGAACATTGCTTTGCAGAATCTGATAACGTCAATGGAAGCTGCCGGAAAAACAGAAAAGAATTTCCTGTTTGTTGATAATACAAACCGGTTTTCATTGCTCAGACTATACGATACTGTGTTTCCAATCGGAGAAAATACAGATCACAGGATGTTGTTTAAGCTTCCGTTCTGGGAAGTATCAGCTCAGACAGCTGAATCCATCCTGGTGTTCTGGTGGATTCTTGAATGCACGGGCATTATCCTGATTCTCACATCGATTCCCGGGATATATTTATCCCGCAAAAAGGAAAGGTACACAAGAATATGATTTTTCAAGGGAAAGTACATGTGTATTATGGTGACGGCAAAGGCAAGACTACGGCTGCCGTGGGACTAGCCGTCCGTGCGTTCGGCGCCGGATTCGACGTGCTGGCCGCACAGTTTTTAAAGGATGGAAGATCGCCGGAGATGAATGTTCTTCGCGATCAGCTTAAGATTCCGGTATATGCCGAGAAAATGACTCCCAAAATGTCTTATGCGATGACTGAAGATGAAAAAGAGCAGTCGCGTGCCAGCCATGAGAAAGTCTGGCAGGCGGCGATGGACTGGGCAGCTTCAAGCGGACTTCAGCTGTATGCTGGGCGCCTTCTGGTTCTCGACGAGGTCCTTGGTGCCATTGAATCCGGACTTTTTCCGGAGGGAAAACTGATTGACTTTCTGGACCATCGTCCTGCGGACCTGGAGGTAGTAATTACCGGACGCAATCCTTCTGCTCAGATCCTGGAAAGGGCTGACTACCGTTCACGGATCAGCTGTGACGGACATCCTTTCAACAATGGCACCGGAGCTCGAAAAGGAATTGAATTCTGACGGAGGAATATAATGATGCCGGAAAAGAAAACAACAAAGAAGGCCCCTGCCGCCGAAGACAGTGAATTTATTCGCGTTCGCCCGGAAGAGACTGAGAAGGAGAGCTTTGCAATCATAGCCCGCGAACTTCATCTGCAGAAGATCCGGATTCCCTACGAGCACGCGCCGGTTATCCTGCGCTGCATCCATACGTCCGCTGATTTTGAATATGCTCAGAATCTGCGATTTTCTAAAAATGCCGTTGCACTGGCACATGAAGCCATCCTTGCCGGTCCGAAAATCGTAACGGATACGCGTCTGGGATTATCCGGTATTAATAAAGCAGCGCTTAAGGCTTGCGGGGGTGAGATTTACTGCTGCATGGATGACCCGGAGGTGGCTGCCGAGGCAAGGCTTCGCGGTGTGACCCGGGCGGCAGTCTGTATGGAACATGCCTGTGAAGAAGAACTTCTTGGGCAGGACCAGGAATCCCCGCGGCCTTATATCTATGCGGTAGGCAATGCACCGACTGCTCTGCTGACGCTTGACGCCCTGCTGAATGAGAAGGACAGCTTCCGTCCGGCACTTATCATTGCGGCGCCTGTCGGCTTTGTTAATGTCGTATATGCCAAGCAAACCATTCAGGACACACTGGACCGCCTGAGGATACCGTATATTCTGGCAGCCGGCCGAAAGGGCGGCAGCAACATATCCTCGGCGATTGTAAACGCCCTTCTGTATCAGGTGAAGAACCGGGTTCCGGTCAAATAACCGCCGTAAAGAAGGCATTTCCTTACCTGACAAAAAGAAGCGAGGCAACCCCAAAAGGGCCTCGCTTCTTCTTTAAGATAACTGCACTTTCATCTGCGTCCTGCGCAGATGCCCGCTCGGCGGGATTACGGCCGGCACATCCATTACGGAGTGTGACCAGCTGACCGGTGGACAGTCAGGCACCGGAGAATAAAAGCCCTAGGGCTCTGATTCCGATAGGTATTGTGACACGGCTGTGCCCATTTTGCAAGGAAGTCCAACAAGCTCGATACCGTCAGCAAGAACCGGGGCAGCCCTGAGCTTTCTTAGGAGTCCGTATTTCTGACGGCCAAGTTCCGCACTGTAGGGGAATGGTTTTTCGCGCGGGGCAATCGTTATCAGATATTCTTCGAGTTGTGCGCAGAAATCTTCTTCTATATGGGAAGATGCGCGGATCCTGTATTTTATGCCCAGGATGGAATTTTCAATGGATACATCGCGGCCTTCGGAAAGGCAGCTGAATATGACCCGCTGTTTCTGATAATTTTCGAAACGGCGTATCAGATTACGGCTTCCGACAACATTGGAGTCGACGGAATAGCCGCACTTTGTGCAGATCATCAGGCCGGGAAGGAAACGGTTGCTGCTGCTGCAGTGCCCGCAGGAAGGACAGGTCTGATACAGCCTCAGCGGGCTGATGGCAAGAGGCTTCGGGAGGCCGGCTTCGGCGGCTTTATAGGGCAGAAGTGCACACAGCTGTTTATACTCAGGAATGGTCAGGGAGGCGATTTTGCCGGAGGTGGTAATGGATGCAGCTTTATGCTTTCCGGCCGGCATAGGGGCGCGCAGGAGGTCTGTACGGCGCGCTAATCCTTCGTACAGGATCTGGCTGCTGTTATCCCTGGCGATCCGGATGATTTGGTTGGCCCATATATGAAGACGTGCGTTATTGTTACACGCATCTGACGGTTCTGTAAGGCGGTATGATTCCGGTACCCGGCTGCCGGACCCGGTATCTTGTCCGGTGCTAAGTCCCTCGAGGGACAGGTGCAGAGGACAGTCGTAACCCCGGGCAAGCCCGATATATGATTCGGGATGACGCTCATTCCCGGTCTCCTTCACAATACAGAAGGCAAGATAGAATTTATCCCCCCGGCAATATAGTCTTGCTGTTCGAAACCGCGACGGATTCTTTGCCGCTTCG
This sequence comes from Mageeibacillus sp. UBA5770, assembly GCA_002418705.1. The sequence goes on from DIEQ01000077.1 coordinate 40,302, forward strand.
TCAAGAATTGCAGTCTGTTTTTTCCCGCAGGCCAGAGGGAAAATCAGATATCTTTCACGCTGTTTCCGGGTCTCAAGATAAGTCGGGTTCTCTGTGGCATATTTAAGTGCAAGCCGCCTGGATTCGGTATAGGTGCGCCGGTATTCACTGATCGCTGGAAAGAGGTAGGTCTTCGCAAAGTATCTGCCGCTCAGTTCGTCCTTCAGGAGGCAGAAATCACGGCCGGTGTCGTATCGCCCGAAAAGAAGCGTGCGCGGGGCATGAAATTTTGAAAGTGCTGTCACCGTTTTTGCTTTGGCGGGCCTCTGAGAAGAGAGCAGCTCTTCAATATCTTTATCATCGGTATAGACGATCGGATAAGATGTCTTCCGGGTTGAAGAAAGGGAAAGATAGCTGCTGATAAGCATGGCAAAATCAAGTTTCAGGGAATCCTTGAATGGCTGCATTTCGAATTGGTTCAGATGATTGAGTGCAGCTCTGTCAGGCAGCTTCATAAGTGCGAACTGGGATGGATGGGTGCCCGATGCAAGAAGCTGATCAACCGCCGGGTGATACGTATCCAGAAGATACTGCAGTGCCATCGCATACCGGTTCATCGTGAGAAGCAGAAGGTTTTTCTTTGTCCGGCTCGGGGCGAAAAGCTGCACAGTTACCGTTTTTGAAATCATTTTTTCCGCCTCCTTACGTTGATAATGCTTTGCCTGAACCGGCGTGAATACTTTCATTTGTTAAGCAAGTTACGATATCTCTATTGACAGTCAAAAATATTTTAGATAAAATTGGGTTGCGCTCGGATTTTGGTTTGATTAATACATCTTAGTAATAATCAATGACTACTGATTTGCCCATCGATTCAAGCAAGTCCTTCAGCTCAGTGACCCGACGCAGTTTCAGGTTGAGTTCAAGCGGCAGTGCTGGATTCCGGTACGCCGGATTGGATGCCTTCCCTATAAAGAAGTGAATCTGCGTACAATCATCCATAAGCAATTTTGCCAAGGCGGTAGCCCCATCTTGCCGCTTTTCGTCGAAGCCTGTAGCTCCCCCTACAGGCTTCTCCGCGTTTTCAAACGGTGCAACCGTGTGGGTAGAAAGACACCACTTAATATATTCGACCGTGGTTCCAAGGGTTATAATACCCTCGGTGACAAGGTCAATGCCTTTCATGTGCGAAATCGGCGGAATATTCGGATCCGCATAATCAAGTGCCATTTCTATTTTTCTTTTTGAAATGCGGCTGACAATCTGTGAGGTGGTTCCTCCGCAGATTATTTTTTTGCCTTTTTCCCTGAGGAAGGAACGAACCATTTCCTCGTCTCGTGATGCATCTTCCGGCGGGCCGATCATGACGGAAGCTAAAACCGGCTTTTTCACGGCGATTGTCAGGACGGTCGTATCATCGCCCGGTGTTCCCTGATACAGGCAGTCACAGGCACTGACAAGGAGCGTCGATATTTTGACGGCTGTCATATCAGAAGTTACCGAACGGTCAAGATATTCGGATATATTCTTGTGCTGCCAGCCTAAGTTCAGCAGCTTGCCGACGCCCGCATGCAGTGCGCCGTCGGAGAAGATCACGATTCGGTCGCCCGGCTGGACTGTGAAGGTTACTTCACTGATGTTCTTGTCTGCGATCTTCTTTTGCGTGCGCGGTAATTCGGCAACCCGTCCTTTTCTGAGGAAAACGGCAGCCGGGTTATCGAATTCAGCCAGATAAGCCTGACCGTCATTGAAGATCTGAAGGATACTGAAGGTGGAATAGGCGATGCCCCGGACACTGCAGACCGGAAGTGTGCTTGCTACGGTCTCTATCACTTCCTCAAGCGCTGCTCCGGAAGACATCATGGAAGATATGATACGGGACGTCATGGTCGCGAGTATATTTGCCTTGACGCCGCTGCCTAATCCGTCCGCCAAAACAGCCAGGACAAACTCCGGTGTGCGGATTATGTCGACATGGTCTCCGCAGAGCTCCTCTTCGTGCTTATTCAGGCTTTCAAATGCAGTTTCAACATAGATGGACATGATGCTTATCCTCATCGGCTTTCCGCCGGAAATTCCCTTGCTTAAGGGCTGGCCAGCTTTGCTCAGGGGATTTGCTGATCCTGTATTTCAACAAGGATGGATTTTTTGAGCTTTGAGAGCGTTGTTTTTGTCTCTGCGGTCGTCTCCCCGAGAAGACTGGCGATTTCCTGGGCGACACGCATCTGCTTATCGATGACTTTTTGTGCAATCAGGACTGTCTCCTCATTGACCTTCATTCTCTCAGCTTTTTGTTTCTCTGATTCTGTGATATCTTCCATAAGAATCAGATAGCTGTTATTGTCGCGCAGAGGCAGAACGCTCTGCTTGACGATCAGCCCGAGACGCTCATAATGAACTTTTTCGCCGAGGATGTTTTTTTCGCCGGACATGATGCGTGCGTACACATCTGCTTCCAGAATATCGAAAATCGGATCACCCCTGTGCCGGTCAAGTATCGGTCCGATAAGCTTCCTGGCAGCAGGATTATATTCCTGTATAGTGAATGCATTGTCCGTCATAATGATGGCATTCGGGCTCGAGTCAACTACCAGATTTGAAAGACTCTCGGCTTTTTCACGAAAGAACGGGAGACACATCGTCACGGTTGCCTTTCCGTCAAGTACCGCCTGCGCCTTGGCCCGGCACGACGAATATCCGCAGCAGCCGCAGTTAAGTTCTTTGTCCGGGGAGTTTTTGCCCATAGAAAGGAGAACCTGACTGATTGCCTCGGGTGATGCAGGGACAGATTTTGGAGAGAGGTCGCTGTAGGCTGATGAGATCCTGATGCGCGTACCTTCCGTCAGGGAAGGCTGGCCTTTCTGGGGTGTCGTGATGTAGCGTATGACGTGTTCCTTTGCAGAGAGCCGGTTCGTCTTGAACGCCGCCATTCCGGGGCCGTCAGTGCATGATCCGGCGCAGGTGGAAAGTTCCAGAAAGTAGTTGCTGAGATTATTGTCGACAAGCGACTGCAGGATTTCCATGCAGGCTTCCATGCCGTCTGCGCTGACACAGGTGAACGTGCTTCTGTATTCAGGAATGATGTTGCGGATGATGCCGCCCGGCACGGGGTAGAAGCGGGGAAGAGGGTTTTTCATTGTGCGTGCTTCCGGGTCGGATTCGTCGAAGCTTACGTTTTCTTCGGCAAACCAGGATGCAAGCTCATCAAAGGTGAGTACGGCGCTGACCGTATTTTCATTGGAAGGGAACTGCGCCTCGTGCTTTTTGGCGACACAGGGTCCGATAAATACCACCTTAATCCTCGGGCCGTAGATTTCACGGAGCATGCGGGCATGGGCGAGCATGGGGGATGCAACCGGCGCGAGCTGGCCGATCAGGGAAGGGAAATACTTTTCGACCAGAAGAACGGTCGAAGAACAGCATGTTGATATGATGTTTTTCATTTTATGTTCGCGGATCAGGCGCTCATATTCGCGGGTTACCGCATCAGCGCCGATGGCTGTCTCTTCAACATGGAGGAAGCCCAGCTTCTTCAGAGCTGCGGACATGGCAGGGAAATCATGCTCGGGATATGCGGCAATAAAAGACGGGGCAAGCGACACATAGACTCGTTCGCCGCGCCGGATCATATCCTTAACATCGGCGAGCTCGCTGTTTATATGCTTGGCCTTCTGGGGACAGACCGAGAGGCAGTGGCCGCAGTATATGCAGTCGGAGTCAAGTATTTCAGCCTGGTCGTGTTTGAACCCGATCGATTTCACCGGACATTCACGCAGGCATTTATAACAATTTTTACAGTTAGCCTTGGTAATTCGCAAAATATCCATTAGGACCTCCGCGGTCAGTGTACCTATTTTGCCTCAAAAAATCAACGAAGGCAATTCAACGGTATATACTGTGCACCGGCAAAAAACAGACGCTCCGGACAGGCTGTCTAAGCACTTTCAGAACGCGGAAACGAGCCCGTTTGCCTGGAGAATCCTGTCGAAAAAAGAATCGACGGTATCCGGAAGAACGCTCTCTACAGGTCCGTCATCGACACGAACACAGACAGCGCCCGTGCACTCGCCGAGGCAGAAGGCCGCCTTGAGGATGATTTTCTCTTCAAGGCCGGCTGCCTGGACTTTGTCTGTAAGTGCGTTCAGAACAGCGTAGGAACCTTTTAAGTGGCAGGCTGAGCCGATACAAACTGAAATATCCATACATTTATTCTCCTTTGAAATATCAGTCCTTTTTAGCGGGTGTCTTATAGTGGACGTGCATGATTTGATGAACATCCTCTGCGGTCATGTTCTTGTATATGGGCTCAATGATCGGGTTTTCATCGGACCTTTTCAGAAGACACAGCTTGTCGGCACGATAGAGACCTCTCGCCCTTGATTTTCTGGCTGAAGGGGGGGAGATGGGCTGGCCTGCACCGCTGATACAGCCTTCCGGACAGGCCATTACTTCAACAAAATCGTAATAGGTCTCTCCGGCACGGATCTTGCGCAGGAGTGTATCTGCATTTTTGAGACCGTGTACGATGGCGATCCGGCATGGCTTGCCGCAGATCTGAACCGTAACTTCTTTGTGTTCCATGTCACCGCGGACACCTGTGAACTCTATCTCGTGAAGCGACTGTGCTGAACGATCCTGGAGGGCACACCGGAGGATCGCCTCCGTGACACCCCCTGTTACACCGAAAATAACACCGGCGCCGCTGCCTAAGCCATATGGCATATCCGGAGCTTCCGGTTCGATTTCAGAAAAAAGAATGCCGGATTCACGGATCATAGATGCGAGTTCGTGCGTAGTTATGACTATATCGACATCCCTGTCATTCTCTACGACAAATTCCGGACGGCCCGCCTCGTATTTTTTGGCGGTGCATGGCGCGATTGATACGACAACCGTATCTTTGACAGGCGCAGTCGCATCCGTGATCTTCTGCTCTTCCCGGGCTTTTCTTGCCTGCTCTTTAAGCACCGCACCGAAAATCTGGATCGGTGACTTGGTTGTGGAAATATTCGGGAGGAATTCGGGGTGGCGTGTCTCTACGAACCGGACCCATCCCGGGCAGCAGGAAGTAAAGAGGGGAAGTTTTGTACCGTTTTCAAAGCGTTCGAAAAATTCTTTGCTTTCTTCAATGACAGTCAGGTCAGCGCCGACACGGGTATCATAAACTTCGTCAAAACCGAGTTTTCGAAGGGCGGCTACGATAAGCCCCATGGAGTTGCGGCCCGGCTCAATGCCGAATTCTTCCCCGATGGCGACCCGTACGGCGGGGGCAACCTGTGCTATGACCCTGGTATTTTTCTTGCGGAGAACATTCCAGACCTTCTGCGTATCATTTCTGATCACGATAGCGCCTGTCGGGCATACAGCGGCGCACTGTCCGCAGTTGACACAGTCCGTATCTCCGATAGGCCGGTTGAAGGCCGGCATGACCTGCATTTTAGAGCCGCGGAAGGCGAAGTCCAGGATACCGATGCCCTGCTTTTCGGCACAGGTGCGGACACAGTCGCCGCAGAGGATGCACTTGTTCGGATCTCTTACAATCGCCTGGCTGGAGGAATCAACCTCACGTGTCGGCAGCGTATTGGGAAATCTGATGTTACGGATGCCGAACCGGCCCGCCAGCTCCTGAAGGCGGCAGTTACCGCTTTTTTCACATGTTGTGCAGTCCCGGCAATGACTTGCCAGCAGCAGCTCAAGAATCATTTTCCTGTGCTTCTGAAGAGCGAGCGTATTGGTTTTTATCTCCATCCCGTCCTTCGGGGGAGTCGAACAGGAAGCCTGCACATTACCCCATTTATCTTCGAAAACACACAGGCGGCATGCCCCGTATACGGAGAGTTCGGAATAGTAGCAGAAGGTCGGCATTTCGATGCCGGCACGGCGGATAACCTGAAGTATATTGGTTTCATTGTCAAATTTGACATGCTTGCCGTCAATTATCATGTTGCCCATAAATTATGCCTCCTTTATGGCTTTGAAAGAGCAGGCTTCCACACACGCTCCGCACTTGATGCATTTGTTCTGATCGATCAGATAAGGTGACTTGACTGTGCCGGTGATTGCACCGACAGGACAGACCCGTGCACATTTACTGCAGCCTCTGCATGTCTCCGGTTCGATTTCATATATCTTCAGTGCCTGGCAGACATGCGACGGGCATTTTTTGTCGACAACATGGGCGACGTACTCATCCCGGAAGTATTTGAGCGTGGAGACTACAGGGCCTGCGGCGCTTTTTCCGAGCCCGCAGAGGGCTGTATGTGTAACCGTGTCGGCAATTTCTTCAAGAAGACCCAAGTCTTCGAGTGTTCCTTTTCCGGATACGATCTTCTCGAGGATCTCGAGCATGCGCTTTGTGCCTTCGCGGCACGGGACGCATTTGCCGCAGGATTCATTCTGGGTGAAGTTCATGAAGAAACGGGCTATTTCGACCATACAGGTATCTTCATTCATGACCACCAATCCGCCGGAGCCTATCATGGCACCGACTGCCTTGAGGGAATCAAAGTCCAGCGGAAGGTCCAAGTGCCCGCCGGTCAGGCAGCCGCCCGAAGGCCCTCCGATCTGTACGGCTTTCAGTTGCCTGCCGCCCCGGACGCCGCCGCCGATATCAAATACGATTTCACGAAGGGTAGTTCCCATGGGTACTTCGATGAGTCCGGTATTCACGACATCACCGGTTATCGCAAAGGCTTTGGTGCCGGGGGATGTCAGCGTACCGATGCTTTTGTACCATGCGCAGCCTCGCTCGATAATAAGAGGGACGTTGGCATATGTTTCCACGTTATTCAGTACGGTCGGCTTCCCGAAAAGCCCGTGTTCCACGGTGCGGGGAGGCTTGACTCGGGGCATGCCGCGCTCGCCTTCGATCGATGCGGTGAGTGCGGAGCCTTCGCCGCAGACAAAAGCGCCGGCGCCGGTATTGATGTGTACTTCGAAATCAAAATTGGATCCGAGGATGTTTCTGCCGAGGAGTCCGCATTCACGTGCACGGGAAATAGCGGTCTTTAAGCGGTCGACGGCCAGCGGATACTCGGCTCGTACATAGATGTAGCCTTCAGCGGCTCCGACCGCAGCTCCTGCGATCATCATGCCTTCAAGCATCAGGTGGGGATTTCCTTCCATGACGGACCGGTCCATGAATGCTCCGGGGTCGCCCTCATCACCGTTGCAGATGATATACCGGACAGGGTCTTTCTGACTTCGCACGGCCATCCATTTACGCCCTGCCGGGTATCCGCCGCCGCCTCTGCCGCGAAGTCCGCTTGCGAGAATTTCCTCACAGACTTCCTTGCCGCTCATCGAGAAAAGAGATTTGACAAGTGCATCATACCCTCCGTGGGCAATGTATTCTTCGATGGACTCAGCGTCCATGCGCCCGCATCCGGAGAGGACCTGCCGCGTCTGTTTTTTATAGAAAGGAATTTCTTCCTGGGTGGGGAAGGTGACGCCGTCTTTCTTATAGAGGAGGCGATCGACGGGTTTGCCGCCGACCAGGGTCGTTTCGATGATTTCGTCTGCATCTTCCGGGCGTACCTTGAGATAGAGCCATCCGGACGGTTCGATGCGGACAAGAGGCCCCATTTCACAGAATCCATGGCAGCCGCTTCGCTTCACTCCGATGGAATCTTTCTTTTCTTCCGTTAGCTCAACCTGCAGCGGGAGGTTTTTTTCGGTAAGGAGGGCGATCAGCCGGTCGTATATTTTGAGGGCGCCGCCGGCGACACATCCCGTTCCGGCGCAGATAAGGATCTTCCGGTTCTGTGCGGCAAGGTATCTGTTGTAATCTGTACGGGCTGCTTCCAGTTGGCCCGGTGTTTCAAAACGTATCATTTTTCTCCTCCTTCGGCTTCTGCCTTTGCTTCATCTGCCAGTTCGACAAGCAGGAGCGCGGTTTTCTCGGGTGTCATGGCTGCATATACGGTGTCATTTACCATGAGCACGGGTGCAAGCCCGCAGGCACCGAGGCAGGATACGGTTTCTACGGTAAACAGAAAATCATCCGTTGTATGTTTTGTCTCGGAAAGCCTGAGACGTTTGCGTATTTCTTTTAAAATCGGAATAGACTTCCTGACATGACATGCTGTGCCGTCGCAGATCTTGATTACATATTTACCTTTTGGTTTCAGCGAAAAATTCTCATAGAAAGTCGCAATGCTGTAAATTTTGGCTTCGCTGATGCCGACTGCATCTGCGGTATACGTCAGGAGTTTTTCCGGGAGATAGCGGAATTCGCTTTGAATATCCTGAAGAATTGCGATTATATGTGTTCTGTCGTATTTATGGCTCCTTAAGATAGAGTCCAGGGCGGCTTTTTGATCGTCAGTCATAGGTACCTCCTAAATATTAACCTGACTTCTGTTCGCAGGTCGTCTCATGTGCTGTCCGACTGGTTTCTATATACAGTTTTGCCCATCCCGACAGCACGGGCAAGCAAAGAAAAAAGCTGAAAATGGCATGAAAAAATGATGTATGATTATAGATATGGTTAAAATTGCATGAAAGAAAGAGGAAAGTGCAGGGAAATATGAGTGAACCCTTGTGAAAACACAGCACAGCTCAGGTCTCCCGGGGTCTGACCGTGATTTTTTGCCTCAAATCTGATATGATTATTTGATTGTATTTCGGAGGTTTTTGCATATGGCTCTCTTTTGCCGGCATTTTAATATGAAAAGGTTAAACACACAGATCCGCTTTGGAGCACTTCTTGTACTTCTGGCATTTCTTATATCCGGCTGTACTTCAGCCGCTTCCGTGACCGGCCTCGGGACTGATGCGTCGGCTGCCGCATCAACAGCTGCAGCAGCATCCGGATCACCCGATTCTACTGCGACTGCAGATTTTTTTGCGATGAATACATACATGATGATCACTGCGAACGGACCAGAGGCCCAGGCTGCAGCAGATGCCGCTAAAGAAGAAGTTTATATTCTTGAGACAGAGCTGTCCAACAAGCTCACGGACAGCGAAATCACTCAAATCAACATTAACAGCGGGAAGGGTCCCGTCGCTGTTTCACAGGAGACCTTTGACATAATAGCTGAGGCTGCCGCCTATTCGGAGAAGACCGACGGTGCTTTTGACATTACGATTGCACCAATTATGGATATATGGGGATTCAGCGACAGCAATTACCGTGTACCGACGTCTGCCGAAATAGCAGCGGCTCTGCCGCTGGTCGGCTGGAAAGCAGTCATGCTCGACGAAGGCAGCCTTACCGTTGAACTTCCTGTAACGGGCATGAAGCTGGACCTCGGCGGCATTGCCAAGGGCTATGCTTCTGATAAAGTTCATGAGATCATGAAAGGTTACGATATCACATCCGGGCTGATTTCACTCGGAGGTAACGTTGCGGTATTCGGGACCAAAGCGGACGGTTCGCCATGGCGAATCGCAATCGCAGATCCGCAGGCACCCGAATCATATATAGGTGTTCTGTCGTCCTCGGATATTTCTGTAATCACATCCGGGGGATATGAACGCAATTTCACGCAGGATGGGGTCACATACATGCATATTATGAATCCCGAGACCGGTTCTCCGGTCCAGTCTGACCTTCTTTCCGTGAGTATTATTACTGCATCCGGTGTTCAGGGAGACAGCCTGTCCACAGCCCTTTTTGTCATGGGAAAAGATAAAGCGATCGCGTTTTGGCAGGCAAACAGAGATTTTGAATGCATACTTGTTACGACGGCCGGCGAAGTGTTCGCCAGTGCCGGACTAAAGGACACATTCAAGCTGACCGACACTGCTGCTGCCCTGAATTTTTTTGAATAACATCCATACAAAGCACACGTCCGGAAAGGAATAACATGAACCTGCATAGAACGAACTCTACAAATGCGAATATAAAAACAAATGCGTATGTTCCGAAATACCGGTTTGGCCTATGGGATGCAGCTGTCATCCTGCTGGTTATATTTGCCGCGGCGGGTGTAGGGCTGGGACTTGTCCAGACAGCCAGGAACAGCGTGACAGCCGGCTCGCATCTCGAAGCCGTGCTGACGTTATCAGGCGAAGAGGTCTGGCGTACAGACCTTTCTAATATTACAGAAAGCGAGACATACGGCGTGGAGATTGATGCCGGGCATTTGACGGTACTTGCCGAGCCCGGCAGAGCATGCGTGTCAGAATCAGACTGTTCGGATCAGATATGCGTTCGTTCAGGATGGCTTACAGCGACCGGACAAAGCGCTGTGTGTCTTCCATATCGGGCTGTCCTCAAAATTGTTTCCGTAAACAGCCAGGGCAGTGTTGTAGAAGATACGAACGCGTCATATGATGCGATTTCAAAATAAGCGGGGGGCATATGAAATATTCGATTTATGATCTGACCCGCTGGAGCATTCTGACTGCACTAGCGCTAACACTTTCAGTTACGGAGTCTCTCTTTTTTCCGAACTTTCTTTTTCCGGTTCCGGGCATGCGCCTCGGGCTTGCGAATATCGTCACACTGCTCGCAATATACCTGTTCGGAGCGTTCCCGACAATCCTGATCGTGTTTATCCGATCCCTGATCACATTTGCATTCGGGGGTAATCTGACAAGCTTTTTGTTCTCCATCGCAGGCGGACTGCTTGCCCTTGCCGTCATGCTTCTCCTGCGCAACGTTAAGATGTTATCGCTTTTCGGGGTAAGCGTTGCAGGTGCGGCTGCCCATACCATCGGTCAGATCCTTATCGCCTGCGGGCTTACCAAAAGCTGGGCCGCTGCTTCCTATCTGCCGGTTCTGCTGCTGGTGTCCATTCTCACAGGACTTGTGATTGCCGGACTATCTATACCAGTCTATAAAGCGGTTGCTGCCATTCATCCGGGAGGACGTTCATGAAAGACAGCATGAAATCAAATCTGGCCAAAGCAGCACTTCTATTCACGACAATCATATGGGGCGGATCCTTCGTAGTTCTTAAAAATGCCGTTAATACGATGCCGTCCTTTTACGTCCTGGGGGTCAGAAGCGCGATTGCGGTCGTAATTCTATCAATTGTTTTCTGGAAACGGTTCAAAAAAATCAACCGCAGTTATATCCGGGAGGGCGGTGTCATGGGCACGCTTCTCTTTGTCGCCTTTGCCTTTCAGACGATCGGCCTGACGAGTACAACACCCGGTAAAAACGCTTTTCTGACTTCCGTATACTGCGTACTTGTCCCTTTTTTCTACTGGATATTTACCAGGATCAGACCCGACAGGTATAATGTCGGCGCTGCGATTCTCTGCATCGCAGGCATAGGTTTTGTCTCACTGCGGGGTGAATCCCTCATATCAGGCGGGTCACTGATTGCAATAGGCGATGTACTTACTCTGATAAGCGGTGTTTTTTACGCGCTGCATATCGTAGCTGTTGCCAGATTCGCATCCGGAAAAGACGTTATCCTGCTGACGGTTATTCAATTTATCATGTACAGCATCCTATCCTGGACCATGTGCCTGCTTTTCGAAAACGTCCCCGCATCCTTGACCGCTCCGGAAATTATAAGCCTGCTGTATCTCGGTGTATTCGCGACGGCGCTGGCGCTTCTTCTGCAGAGCATCGGTCAGAAATATACGCCGGCATCGCAGGCTGCTATTATTCTTTCCCTCGAGGGCATGTTCGGCGTGATTTTTTCCATGGCTTTTTATGCCGAAAAACTGACGCCAAGGCTCGTTTTTGGGTTTTCACTGATCTTCGTATCCGTCCTTATTTCCGAAACAAAATTGATCGTAAATCCGGTTGCGTATTTTCAGAATGTATATGCTAGAATAATAGATAAAAAGACGTCTCCTAAATAATCCGTACGCAGGATTTTTGCTTGTTGGAGGCAAGGATATGAAGCAGCCCGACAATCCGTTCTGGCCCAGAAAGAGCATTCTCAATCCGGCTCCTCCACGGGAACCGTATGTTCCTGTCCGCCGTATCCGCAAATTGATTACGAGGGAAGAGCAGCGTGCAGTTGATGCAGCGGCTGTGGAGCAGTTTGGCATCCCTTTGATTCTGCTGATGGAGCATGCCGGGCTCGCTGTCGCCGAGACCTGTGAGATTCTGGCCGGGGCAAAGACAACGCCGGTCCATGTTTTTGCCGGTAAGGGCAATAACGGCGGAGATGCCTATGTCTGTGCAAGGCTTCTGCACGGGCGGGGTTATCTTGTCACGGTCTGGGATTGTTATCCCGGTTTTCCATTTTCCGGATTGGTTCAGACTATGCGGAATGCCGTAATAGGACTTGGCATCCGCATCCGGCCTGCCGAAGAATTTGAACCGCTTAAGCTGTCAAGCGGGGTTTCACGGATGATTGATGAAAGAGTGTCCGGTATGCCCTGCGTGATTGTCGACGGAATTCTCGGCACCGGGTTTGAATACGCCCGTCCGCTTCCCCCGCAGATCCGGCAGATTACCAATCGTATTGATGAAGGCCGTCACCGCGGTGCACGCGTGATTGCGATTGATATCCCGACTGGCGTGGATGCCGACACAGGAGAAGCAGATCCCTTTGCCGTTTCAGCGGACTGTACTGCGACCTTTGTCCTGCCGAAGCCCGGACTGACAAAGGGCAGGGGCCGCGAGCTTGCCGGCCAGGTCAGGATTTTCCCGATCGGGCTGCCGATCGATTTTGCAGACAGAGCGCTCTAACCTGATCGAATCACGTTGAATTATCTTTGCATCTGGCGGCAATAGATGCTCTTTAGTCCCATCACTATGTGTAGTAAAATATATGTACAGATCGTAATATTATGATTTTTATTTCTGACTCTCAAATAGCATTACAGGAGTGACGATATATGGATAATGCAGCACTTAACAAAATCACATACGGACTATTCGTGACAGGTGTACAGGACACCAACTGGTATGGCGGCAACATCATCGACGCCTTTATGCAGGTGACGCTCGACCCCCAGACGGTCATGTACAGCGCAATGAACAAGAACCGTACAACTGAAATTCTGCTGGAAAAGGGAGAGTTCACTGTCTCGGTACTGCCGGCCGATGTCCATCCCTTTATTATTTCAAATTTCGGTTTCCAGAGCAGCCGGAAAGCTGATAAATGGGCGAATGTCCCTTTCGATACCTCAGGCGGCCTCCCGATCCTCAAGGACGCAGCGGCATACTACCGCTGTAAAGTGATTGATTCAAGGGACTTGAAGACACACACTTTGTTTTTCTGCGATGTTGTTGAATCCTGGCTTGGTGAGAAAGAATCCTTAGTGTACGCAGACTACCAGAAATCCATGAAAGGAACAGCGATGTCTTCCTTTATGGAATTCCAGAAGACACACATATCGCCGGTCCTGTAAACGCTTATCCATCATGATTCACTTATAAGGAGGGCCCTATTATGAAAATTGCATTCTTTGATGCGAAGCCCTATGACCGCGTATGGTTTGATGAGTATTCGAAGGAATACGGCTATACAATCAAGTACATTGAGAGCAGGCTCTCCCTCGAGACCGTCATTCTCGCAAAAGGATGTAATGCAGTATGCATATTTGTCAATGACACCATTGACAGGGATGTCGTCGATGAACTCGGCGTACTGGGTATCAAGGCTGTTCTTCTGCGCTGCGCGGGCTTCAATAACGTAGACTTTGAAGCTGCCTTCAAAAAGGTTCATGTGATGCGCGTTCCGGCTTATTCGCCGTATGCCGTTGCTGAATATGCGTGTGCGCTTCTTCTCTCCGTCAACAGAAAGACACACCGCGCCTATACCCGTACACGCGACTATAACTTCAACATCAACGGACTCTCAGGTATGGATCTGCACGGCAAGACCGCCGGTGTCATCGGCACAGGCAAGATCGGCAGGATCATGATCGACATACTCCATGGCTTCGGCATGAATGTAATCGCATACGACCCGTTCCCAGCCAAAGATGTCGACTTCGAATATGTAACACTCGATAAGCTCTGGAAGCAGTCCGATGTTATTTCTCTGCACTGCCCGCTTACGCCCGAGAATTTTTACATTGTTAATGAAGCGTCCCTCGCGAAAATGAAGGACACCGCCATACTTATCAACACATCAAGAGGCGGGCTTGTCGACACGGCCGCCCTGATCGAAGCCGTCAAAAACCGCAGGATCGGCGGTGTCGGACTGGATGTATATGAAGAAGAGGATGAATACTTTTTTGAAGACAGGTCCAATGATATCCTCGATGATGAAGCCCTTGTCCGCCTGATGAGCTTCCCGAATGTGCTTGTGACATCACATCAGGCTTTCTTTACGCAGGAGGCCATGCAGGCCATTGCAAGAACGACGCTTGATAATCTCCAGCGTTTTGAACGCGGCGACTTCCTTCTCAATGAGATCTGTTATCAGTGCGACGAAAAGGGCAGCTGTGACCGCGAAGCTAAGCGGAAAAACTGCTTCTGATCCTGCGCTGCAACCCTGTTGGGGGGGCAAAATGACACGCAATTATTTCCCGTAATAAAAAGGAGCTTCGGCTCCTTTTTTGCGGTCCTCTTATACTATGATGTTCGGTTGAAGCGTGCGGAGTTTCTGCGCCAGCAGCTGCAGGTCACCGTTTAATAATGCAGCGGACTTAATCCAGCCCTCGTGTTCAGGCAGATAGATCGGCGGCTCTTTGTACCGGTTCAGCA
>DIEQ01000107.1 GCA_002418705.1 Mageeibacillus sp. UBA5770
ATTACAACACAAGTACATCATACCACAATCGTCTGCGTGATGTGTTTTCGATTATATTGAAATTTGATGCATTCTATTTATATAACTATTAAAATACAAATTTGTATGATATGATAAAGAATACTTAACAGCATTTCTTAGAAGGAAGTGTGAAAATTATGGTAGAAAGAAACAAACAATGTAATAATATTCATACAGATAACAATAATATCATTATGTCGGAAGATGTTATGTTTGAAACCATAATGCAATGTTCTTCCGATTCGATTTACTTCAAAGACAGAGAGTGCCGCTTTATTTGCGTAAATAAGAAGATAGCCGAAAGACATGGAATTAACGATCCATCTGAAATGATCGGCAAGACCGATTTTGACTTCATCTCCGAAAGCAATGCAAAGGAGATCTTTGCGTCTGAAATGTCTATTATAGAAACCGGACATCCCATCATCGGGAAAATAGAAAAAATAGTGCGTCTGGATGGAAGCACATCGTGGACATCAGCGTCAAAATATCCGCTTTATGGCAAGACCGGGGAAATTGCAGGGATCTGGGGCATCAGCAGAGATATAACAGAATATGAGTTGGCAAAGGAAGCTCTATTGAAGAGTGAAAAGAAACATAAGACTATGATAGAGAATATTTCCGGAGTTATAACAATAATCGATCGAAATTGGATTGTTAAGTACAGGAGCCCAAATTCCGAAAAGTATTTTGGGTGGACTTCGAAGGATCTCGAAGGGACAGATATCCGGAATCTCCTTTATCATGCCGATCTGGAAAAAGCAAATGAAGCTTTTTGCAGCTTAATGAATAGACAAGGCTCCGTCGCGCTTGGAGAATATCGATGCAGGTGCAAGGATGGAACGTATAGAACTGCAGAAGTAACTGCCGTAAATCTTATTGATGATGTCAATATTGAAGGTGTTCTCCTGAATTATCATGACATCAGCGAACAGAAAAAGCGAGAAGAAGAAATTATATTTCTGAACTATCACGACGTTCTGACATGCCTGTATAACAGAACTTTTTTTGACGAAGAGTGCCGCCGGCTTGATACAGTTCGAAACCTTCCCGTTTCTGTTATTATGGGCGATATAAATGGACTTAAGCTAATCAACGACGCTTTCGGACATGCCGAGGGCGATAAGTTCCTTATTGAGATGGCGAGAATACTCAAATCCTGCTGCCGGGAAGAAGACATTGTTGCAAGAATTGGCGGGGATGAATTCTGCATTCTGTTACCGCAGACAGCCAGCGAATCTGCGCAAAAAATATGCGACCGGATTCATGCTGCATGTGATGTATATAAATTTAGTGATTGTAGAAAGTCTTTTTCACCAAGCATTGCCTTAGGCTATTCAACAAAAATGACTCCTTCTGAATCAGTTGAAAGTTTGCAAAAACAAGCGGAAGACGCTATGTACCGCCGCAAACTATTGCAGAATAGAAGCATGCACAGTTCAATCATCTCATCAATACGGTCGACGATGCTTGAGAAAAGTTATGATACTGAGGAGCACTCAGAACGGATGATTGCACTTTCAGCAGCAACGGGAAAAGCACTGCACCTTCCATTGGAGCAGCTTTTTGATCTGGAGTTGTTATCGAGGCTGCATGATATCGGGAAAATAAGTATAGATGAACATATTCTGATGAAGCCTGGGAAACTGACGGAAGAGGAGTTTGATGAGATAAGAAAGCATCCCGCGGTTGGATACAGGATTGCCCAGGCCTCACCGGATCTGAGCAGTATTGCATATGGCATTCTATGCCATCATGAGCGTTGGGATGGAAGCGGTTATCCGCAAGGATTGTCAGGAGAGGATATTCCCTTACTCTCCCGCATTATTACAGTCGTTGACGCATATGATGCCATGACGCAGGACCGACCCTACAGAAAGGCCATGCCCATAGAAGCGGCAATTGAGGAAATAGTGAGACATGCAGGCGGTCAGTTTGATCCCCATATTGCCCGAGTATTTGTTGAAGAAGTCATCGGAGAGACATGGGAAAGCTGTTAGAAGTCATATTATAATTTATCCGGCATCCAGGAGAATATAACATGAATAAATTATTATATCCCGCCATCTTTGAAAAGGAAGACACAAGGTATTCAATCTTTTTTCCGAATATCCCCGGGTGCAACTCGGAAGGGGATACGGTTGAGGAAGCTTACGAAATGGCCAAGGATGCGTTGGGTCTGATGTACACAACATACAAAGAGAATATGTACCAAGCATTCCCAGCCCCTTGTGACCCAACTGAAATTCATCTGGAAGAAAGCCAGTCATTAGTCATGGTTGAATTTGACAGACTCGAATACCGCAGAAAA
The DNA here is from genome assembly GCA_002418705.1 of Mageeibacillus sp. UBA5770. The sequence continues at coordinate 2,333 of DIEQ01000107.1, forward strand.
TATGAGTCCAAAGCTGTTAAAAAGACATTGATGATTCCTTCGTGGTTCAACGATATGGCGTCTTCTGCAAATGCGGCTTTCTCAAAAGTTCAGGAAGCATTAAAGCAGCAATTGCATCTGAACATTCCGGTCACGCAACTATTTCGCCAAAAATTTAACGATAAACATTAAATTTTGATTGCTAATCATATATTCCCGTGTTATGCTGATGAAAAATGAGGAATGAAAAACACGGAGGTATCCATATGAATGCAATTAAAGACAAAATCAAGAAGAGCAGCAAGGCTGTATTTATTTTTTCAAGAATTTTGCGCATCATCCTGATTGTTAGTTTCTGCTTTGTGCTTGCTGTTTCGATCCTGACGGCGGTTGCCCCTGTATCCAGGTTCTCTTTGATAAATTCTGATTATGTTATTATCAATGGCTCTCCTGACCTGGTGCTCGAGGGTACGGATGGATTGATGCTGACGGATACCATGTCAGCGCTGCTGCTTATGGCCGTTGTGCCTGCGCTGGTTTCACTTGGCATTATGATCGTGATTCTGTATCTCGCGGAACGCATTTTCAAAAATATATATGATTCGCAGAGTCCTTTTGAATGGCTGAATGTCAAAAAGCTCAAAACCATTGCATGGCTTATGCTTGCGTTCACAATATTCCCGACCTTTGTGGAGACGGTCCTGCGTTTTTTCCTTATGCGAAGCACGGATTCACCCTATAATTTCAGCATCGAAATTACAACGATTTGTCTGTCAGTCATTTTCTTCGCACTTGCATACATTTTCGAATATGGCTATCTGCTCCAGCAGCAGTATGATGAGACGCTTTAAGGAGGGATGGTTATGGCAATTGTTCTAAGACTTGACCGGATGATGGCTGACCGAAAGATGTCCCTGAATGAACTTGCAGACAAAGTGGGGATTGCAAACGTCAATCTTTCAAAAATCAAGACAGGCAAAGTAAGTGCAATCCGGTTTTCAACACTCGAAGCCATTTGTGAGGCCCTGGACTGCCAGCCGGGTGATATTCTGGAATATAAACGGAATACGAAATAGACGGAAATATTACTGTCATAAAAGGCTATAAAAGAATGTGGAAAGGATATATAAATATGGATAATTACATTTCCTGGTATATAAAAAAACAAATTGACAGAACAATAGATAATTTAAGAAAACATAATATGGAGGGTTTGTTTGTTAATAATGACATGGAATTAATAGGGCTATTAAAGAATCTTATTGCTGAAAATTCTGTAGTAGGTGTTGGTGATTCCATGTCACTCTTTGAAACAGGTATTATAGATTTTCTTCGTGAAGGGAGCTATGTGTTTTTGGATAAGTATAAAGAAGGAATTACAAGTGAAGAAAAAAAGCAGATTTACATACAGAATTTTTCTGCAGATACTTTTTTATGCAGTACAAATGCATTAACAGAAAATGGAGAACTTTATAATATTGACGGTAATGGAAGCAGAGTTGCACCAATGTTATATGGTCCCAAACAAGTTATTTTAGTTACTGGAATAAATAAAATTGTTAAGGACATAGAAGAAGCAGAAAAAAGAGTTCGGAACTATTCTGCTCCTATTGACGCAAAAAGGCTGGATAAAAAAACGCCCTGTGCTGCTTTGGGGTATTGTGTTGACTGTAGTAGTCCTGATCGAATCTGCAACGATTTTGTTATTATCAGGCGGCAATTCGTTAAAGATAGGGTAAAGGTAATTATTGTTGGTAGGCAGTTAGGGTATTAACGCTTTGTCTCACAAGCTTATTCCCGAAATCGGCTTCACTCTAAAATTTCAGTGTCCTCGATCAAATGAAAAAACTATCAACTATTCTGCGAGTCCCGCGGTTTCGTTGATAGTCTTTTTTATTCTTCTTTTCTATGTGTTCGCACACGATTACAGCTTCGAGTACCCGTAATTGTTTACAAGTGCGTCGATTTTTTTGCCTTCTTTGCATTCGGGGCAGTCGTCGGAATCGTGTGTCTCGTAGCCGGGGACGTCGTCGGTCGTGAAGAGGGCGTTTACGGGGATGTCGTCGATTTGCTTGATGGCGCTGAAGAGGGCACAGATGCCGCTGACGCGGCCGCCGTAGTAGTGTATGTAGTCGACCGCCTGGTCGAGTGTTTTGCCGGTGGTGGCCTGTGCGACCAGGAGCATGACGTTCTTATCCCTGATCATGTTCTGTGTGTTGTCACGGAGTATGAGCTGGCCGGCTGAGTTGGTCTCTGGTGTTACGATGGCGATGTCGGTGCCGGCGTTGACGGAGCGGCTGTCTGTCCGGGACAGGGAGGCTGCCATGAAGGCGGCTACGACTTCACCGCCGTCGAGGCAGACGATGGTGTCGACCGGGGTAGTTGCGGCGTACTGGATGGCCAGTGCCCGACCGGCTTCTTTGGCCATCTGCTGATGGCAGGTGACTTTGAGCAGGTCAACGTAGTAGTTGATGTGGGAGTGACGGGTGGCAAAGTGGCCCGGGATGATCTCGATCGCGATTTCAGGGTATCTTTGGGCCTTTATAACGCGCATTCTTCTTTCCATTGATTCTCCTCCTTGATTCCATCGGATGATGTGTGTCATGTAAAGGTGAATTTGAAATGGCTGTCGGGTCTTAAACGCTTGGTATCTGTATCTTTATAATAATCACTTATAGAGCGTAAATCTATTGTGTTTTGGGATTTTCGGAAAATTATCCGGATTATGACCGGGGAATGGTCATAGAGATGTCTGTATCTTCTTTATCCGGTTGTCTTCTTCGTCAAAATAGAGATAGTGGAGGCGTATTGTGTCGCTGCCTATCGCTAGTTCCATGTCGGTGAAGGAGGTGTCGATGTTGCCATTGGCAGGCATGACACAGGCTGCGCAGAGGGTTAGTTTCTCGGGGATCGGGCTGGTGAAACCGAACAGGTTCCACCACTTGCGGCCGATTTCACCGGAGTCCGTGTTGCTGCTGCGAAGCAGTTCGCGGAGAAATGCCGCATAGGCGATGGCCTGCTTGAGCGCTTCAATCGGCGGCTCGGATGCGAGGTTTTCATCTTTTAGTTCCATGATACATAGTGTTGTGGTTTTGCTGCTTTTGCCGGTGCGGGCCAGCAGGTCTATGGCGACTCCGTATATCCCGGCATAATGGATCGTCCTGTGATCTGTGATGCTGATCGGCGTCGGCATAGGGAAACGGATTTTGGCCATTTTGACAGGCTGTATGTTGGACAATGCTTTGTCGTTTTTGCCTGTTTTTGAGAATTCCGATATGAGGAGGCTCTGAAGACGTTGTTCCTCGTTGCCGGCAATTTTGACGGAGGGCGGATTCTTCCGGTCCATATCCTTGAAGAAGTCTCTGAATTCCCTGGATTCCGGACCGGTCCAGTCTGCATTTTCGAGCTGGATGCTGCAGGCAAAACTCTTCTTGTTCGTGGCCTGCTGGCGCCTTGTTGTTGTAAGCCGAAGCGTGTCTTTGCTTTCTAAATTAGCGACGGTCTGCCCCATATACCGCAGCTCAAACCGTACTTTTTTACGGATATTTCGGGCATGGGGAACATTCATATAGAGCTTCAAAGGCACCCATTCGCTATAGGTCTTCTGTACTGCCTGTATCTTGACCATATTGTCCGATATGGTATCCGCATACCTGCTGTAGCGCGGCTCCCAGTCTTCCCTGTTCGCATCGAGAAGCGATGACACTGCGCTGACAACATCTCCGAATTCCGTATGCATGATGATCAGGCGCCGAAGGGCAAGTATGGCCTTGGGGGCTGAGTACTCGAGGTTGTAGCGCGTACCGCTGAAAAGCACGAGTTCATCGCTCACCGTGTTGCACATGGCAAGTGTTGTGTTGTTCATGGAAATCGTCCACCAGGGCAGGTGCGGCGAGGATACTTTGCTTTTGTGTTTGAGATCATACAGGGGGAACCTGACCGCGCTCTCGTCGAGATGCGCGCCGTAAGATGCGTCGTACCACGCTGCGGTGATTTTGCAGGCTTCAAATTTGTCGTCGAGAAGCAGATCCCTTATAAACCTGACGGAGGCATGTGTCCGCACGGGATTGGGAGCGAGGTTGTAGTGGCATTTGGACGCAATGGTCTGCAGCAGGGATTCTTTATCCTGCTCATACAGATGCGGGTAAGATTCGATTAGGCCTTCATGGGTATTGATATGCTCACCGTGCAGGTTGATGGAAGCAATCGATTCAGGACGAAACGGCTCCTCCGCGGGCAGAACACCGAGACAGGCATACTGGCCGCCGCATGGATGCATCTTCAATATCTGTAGAGGTACACGACTTCTGGCCATGATACTCTCCGCAATCTCCCAGGCAATGTACTCAAGCTTTCTTTGCTGACTCATTATAGCTGCCTACTTCCAGGTGTTCATTCGAAAAACATCTGCTTATACTCATACATTCGCTGCGGAATCATTCTCTCTAATAATATATCCAAATCAGAATATTTGCATCGTAAAATCATAAAATTTTCGTTACAGGCTTATTTATTTTTTGCTATTCAGTCTAATGTCCATTATTTGTTGGGTAATGGGACGAAAATGGTGCAGGAAAAAGCCAGCCGGACCTCCCTGGGAGGCAGCTCCGACTGACTTATGCATGGTCTGTTTTTGTATGCTGATATGTAGTGGGATGTATGTCCAACAGACAGGCTGTTACGTCGTGACCGGCGCTTTTTCCACAGCCTGTTTTGGGCTTTTTTGTCTTGAGACCGAGGGCTTGCGGCTTGATTCTTTTCGCGTACCGATGAGTATCATGCCGAGCACGATCAGTGCGCCGCCCAGCCACTGGGGCAGGCCCGCGCGTTCCCGGAGGATTGTCACGGACAGAAGGAGCGACATGAACGGCATCATGCCCGAGAAGGCGGCGGCGGCTGATGCGCTGCTGCGTTTGATGCCGGCGTACCAGAAGATGAAGGCCAGGGCGGTTACAAATACTCCGTACCAGAGAAGCGCCAGCCATTCCTGCATGCCGAGCACGCCGATCGCCGGAAGCGGGTTTTCGAAAAGCGCCGGCCCCGTGCTCAAGATTCCTGCTATGCCGGTAACCAGAGCGGTCTGTACCAGTGGATCGAAGGACGCTTCCTGCCGGTGTGTGTTTTTCACATGATTAAGGCGCGAGAGGACATTGAAAAGCGATTCGCTTGCCGCTGCGCAGAGTACGAGCATGTTCCCCCACATGTGTTCCATCGAAAATTGTCCGCCGGATGACACGACGCCCTGTATGAGGATGATGCCGCCCATTGTACTGAAAATGCCGACGAGGCCTTTGGCGCTGACCGGTTCTCTTAAGATGGTCAGTGCCAGGAGTGCGGTGAGTGCAGGTGCTGCTCCTGTCAGGATTCCGGCTTCTGCCGTACTTGTGCGCAGCAGTCCCTGCAATAAAAACATGCGGAACAGAAATATGCCGAATAAGGCCTGAAGGAACAGGATTCCCCAGTCGCGGACCCCCATGCTGCGGACTGTGCGGATTAGTTTTTTCGCGCAGATTGCCACCAGGAATAGAAAACCCAGCAGCAGGCTGACTGCCGTGATCGTGAAAACGCCGAGTTTGCCGGACAGATATCGCGCGGATATGACAGATGTTCCGGCCAGTGTAAAGGCACAGAGCAGATATATTGACCCTTTGAAATGTTCGGTCTGATTCTTTTCCAAAATGACCCTTCTTTCCCCGTCACGGATGCAGATAAATATGCTACTATTAAACACGAGTAACTGGCATGTAGTAAGTGCCAGTATTGCATCAATTTGACCAGTCCAGTTGGAGGACATTATGTGGGGAATTGACCTTAACCGCGATAGTGATACGTCTTTATCGCGCCAAATCTACAGGACACTCCGTGATCAGATCACGGACGGGCAGATTGCGGCAGGCGAAACAATCCCGTCGACACGCGAGCTGGCCAAGGGACTTGCGGTCTCGCGCAACACCGTCAGCGAAGCCTATGACATGCTGTCGGCCGAAGGATATATTACCAGCCGGCAGGGCTCTCCGACGCGGGTGTCTGAAGGACTGTTTATTGAAGCATCACGTCCGGGCGGGCGCGGCGGGCGCGACGGTCACGAATCCGTCGGAATACTTAACTCGCATACCGCGCACCCGGATCACTTTATCCCGACGGATTCAAATCCGCCTCACGCCTACCCGATCCTCGCCGATTTCCACACGGGAAAGCCCGACCTGAGGCAGTTTCCCCGTTCGGGTTGGCTCACGATCATGCGCAAGGCTTCAGAGGATCTTTCCCTGCTGGATTACGGGTATACGGGGCCCGAAGGCCTTGCCTCACTGCGCGTGGAGATTGCAGCCTGGCTGTTCCGGAGCCGGGGACTCTTCGTCTCGGCTGATGATATTTTTATCACGGCCGGGGCCACACACGCGCTGCATCTGATCGCTGACCTGCTGTGCCATAACGGACGCGGTATTGTCATTGAGGATCCCTGTCATCTTGGCATGCTTCGGGTGCTGCGCAGTAAGGGCTATCCGATCTGGCCCGTTCCGGCGGATGAACAGGGACTCCGGACCGACCTTCTCGAAAAACGGGATGCGGCAGCCATTTATGTGACGCCTTCGCACCAGTTCCCCCTCGGGGGCATTCTCCCTGCTGTCCGCCGGGCGGCGCTTATCAGGTACGCTCGCGAAAATGACGCATATGTTATTGAGGATGATTATGACAGTGAATACCGCTATGCCGGCGAACCCGTAGCACCACTTTGTGCCATGGATCCGGAGCGGGTTATCTATGTGGGTACCTTCAGCAAGATTCTTTTCCAGGCGCTGCGCATCGGCTATGTCGTTCTACCGCGGCCTCTTCAGGCAAGGTGGCGATACCTGCGCACGCACACGGATGTACAGAATCCGCCTTTTGAACAGGCTGCACTGGCACAGTTCCTGCATACCCGGAAGCTGGACCGTCATGTCCAGAGAATGCGCCGCCTCTATGGGGACCGGCGCAGGAAATTGCTTGACGCGCTGCAGGAATTTTTCGGGTCGGCTTGGCGGACATGGGGTGATGCGGCCGGACTTCATGTCGCCGTCGAGTTTCCCGGCAAGTGTTTTGATGAGACATTTTTTGAAAAAAGCCGGAAAGCGGGCATACGAATTACGCCCGTCGAATACCACAGCATCTGCAAGGGCCGGCACCGCGACAAGCTCCTGCTGAGCTACGGTCACCTCGAACCTGAGGAGATAACGCAGAGTGTGAAGCTGCTCAAAGAGCTGCTGGAAGGTTTTTGATGAACCGGCAGCGGGCTGAAATTAAGTGCAAAACCGCGGCGCCGCGGTTTATTTCTTTTTCTTTATCGTGTACACGTATCCTTTTTCGATTTTCTTCTCGAGAGCAAGGATGTGGTTGTCAATTACTTTCTTGAATGTATCTTCTGTGACGGTGTCGCCGTCGATTGTTTTGTAGGTGATGGGCTTGTAGTAGCGGGTCTTTTTGGCATGCTGGAGGACGTTCATCGCTGCGGTCAGCTGGTTCTTTTTGATGTGGATGGACGACGAACGGCAGTAGGGTCCCGGATAGAAGGGTGTGAGCTCGATTTCTTTGCTGTAACAGGGGAGCGCCTGGTTGTAGGCATACTTGCCTTCGTAGGCTTTGCCCAAATTGGCATACATCTGTGCGAGATGGATTTTCAGCTCTTCTTCGGGAGTGAACTGCTTGCTTCCCCACGTGTGGACGGTGTTCTCGAAGGCGCCATCGTAGGGTTCGCCGGCAAGGTATAGCTCGATAGCGCGTATCGCGTTGTCTCTGTGTTCTGATTTGGAGCGGATGTAGGCGATCGCACTTATGTATTTTTGTCTGGGAGTCTCAGGCGAGCCGCACAGCTCTATGACTTTGTCGAGTACAGCCTGGCGGGTGGGACATTTCTGCAGGATCTTTATAAGCTTTTTGTCGTGGACTTCGCCGGTGGATAATGCGGGAGCGTATAGCAGTTCTTCTGCAAGGTCAATGTTCACACCGGTCTTTTTTTCCGGAATCGTTAAAAAACTAAATAGCCCCATATTCGGTCTCCTTTGATCGAAAAATGTGTGGTTATGTAGGTTTGAAATATTTCGCAGGCGGAAAGGGCGTTTGAGTAACGCAGGACTTTCACACAGTTTCATTATATGCCACGTATAACATGTATGGATAGGGAATTTGATGCGCTTACCCGAATGTTTCCAGATACGCAAGCAATATCTCATTGAACTCGTCGCTGTGTGTCTCCATCGGGCAATGATACGCCCCTTCTATGCCGGTGAAGGTGAAGTTTTGGAGGTGACGGGCCAGCTCGTCTGTCTGTGTAAATGGTACCCAGGTATCTTCCCTGCCCCATATTCCATAGAAGGACACGTCGATTTCGCTGAGCTTTTCAACCGGGAGATTGCCGCTTGTCCTCAGGAATCCGAGTGCGCTTCGTGCGGTTCCCGGCAGCTGCAGCGGTTCGGCATAGGCTCGCACAGCGTCTGTACTTGGTGTTGTCCCGTACGCTGATGCGAGTATATTGGCGAAGTTCTTCCCGGTGAGCACGAATCTCTCCAATATGACCTGGACATATCTGTTAATCGGCGGAATCTGCAAAAGGCCGCTCGATCCCTGGTTGGTCTCAAGTAGGGCACCGTCGAAAAGGATAACACTTTGTGTCCGGGCGGGGTTCAGGTAAGCCATGCCCGTGACGGTTCCTCCGCCCATGCTGTGCCCGCCTAAAAACCAGCGCGAGGCGAGCCCGGCCTCTTGCTCAGCGATTTCAGCGGCGTCTTTTTCTTCGATCTGATCAATCAGCTTCCACAGGAGCGCAGCCCGGCTGAGCTGGCTGTGGTCGAAATCCGTGCTTCGGGAGGAATAGCCGAAGCCGGGCAGATCAACGGAAAGGACTTCGTAGCCTGCGTCGACAAGTACGGGTACCGTCAGATTGAAGCTGTAGGTTGAGCCGCCAAGTCCGTGGACCAGGAGGATCCGGCCCAGGGGCTGCTGACCTTCAGGCTTTTGGAGGCGGTAATGCAGCAGGACTGAATCAATTTGGGTAAACTGACTGTCTGCATAAGGCGTCTCGGGCGGGTTATCCGATGCTTTTGAGAGCGGGATCAGATAGGGTAGCAACGCAATAAAGAACAGGACAGCAACGATTATGAGTAGAATTTTACGCTTTGAGGCTTTGCGTTTTGACACTTTGATCTCTGCGTCTTCGCCCTTTGTGACATGACTCATCGTGACTTGGCTTTTCATGTCTTTTTCTTTCATGCGGGCCTCTTTTCTATAACCTCTGCTGTATAGGTTCTGATTTTCTATAACCTCTGCTCTTAAGTTCTAACTTTATATAACCTCTGCCCGATAAGCTCTGATACAATTAGATTATGACATCAGACCGTTGCGACAGATGAAGAAACAGGAAAATCGGAGGTCGATATTATGAATTATGAAGCGGCCAGCCCTGAAGAATATATCGAACTGCTGCCGGAGGACAGGAAAGCGGCTGTGACGCAGCTTCGAAATGTCATCAGGGAGAATCTTCCGGTAGGTTTTGCAGAAGAAATGTCTTATGGCATGATCGGCTATGTTGTCCCTCACAGTATATATCCGCCGGGATATCATGTGAATCCGAAACTTCCTCTGCCATTTCTTAGTATTGGCTCGCAGAAGAATTATATTGCGCTGTATCATCTGGGCATGTATGCATCACCGGAGATTCTTGAATGGTTCCGGGCCGAATATCCCGGGCGCACCGGTGCAAAGCTTGACATGGGAAAGAGCTGTATCCGCTTCAAAAAACCGGAGCAGATTCCTTATGACCTGATTGCCGAGCTTTGCCGCAAGATGAGTGTTGCGGATTTTATCAGTCAATATGAAAAGCAGCTTATAGCTGCTAAGTAAGGATCTAATCCGTCATCAGGCAATGCAGCTTGTTGCTGCTAAGTAAGGAGTCCATATGTGGGATCTCTACCGCGATAATGTCAGGCTGCTCAAAATGAATTTCCGGGCACTCCTGTGGTTCGAGGTTCTGTATAAGCTGCTGGCTGCGGTAACTCTGTATCCGCTGATTCTTTTTCTTTTGGATTTTGCGATTGAACAGGCCGGGCTGGTCTATCTGACGAACAGTAATCTCGAGGAGTTTTTGCTGCAGCCACTGTCGATTTTCCTGATTATTGTCATCGTTTCTGTGATTGTCATCTACTCGCTTTTCGAGCTGGTTGTATTGACGGTCTGTTATGACTTGAGCCATAAAGGTGAAAAAACAGATGTTGTTACATTATTTTTGACGGGGGCATCGCGTCTTGCCGCGGTTCTTCGACCGCAGGGTGTGCTGCTGTTCGTCGTCGTGCTGGCGGCGGCGGCCTTCTTTGACCTTCCGTTCGCCTCTTCTCTCATCTCCATGTCGACCTTTTCTGATTATATGAGTGCCTTCTGGGGAAGCCACCACACGTATTATATTATTGCGGCCGTTATTTTCGCGCTGATTCTCTACCTGCTCAGCTTCCTGCTTTTCACGGTGCATTATCTGATTATCGAAAACAGGAAGTTCTCCGCTGCGCTCCGGGCCAGCCGCAATCTGGTAAAGGGTGAATCTTTTCGCAATGCCCTGCGGTTCGGCGTCTGGTTCTTCATGCTTTTCCTGGTACTTGCTGTTGTATACGGCGCGTTCATCGTTGCTGCGGCCTTCGTTGTCAGGGGCTTTTGGCCTGCCGATGCGCAGGGCACAGCATTCCTGACCGGAGCGAGGATCATCACGCAATTTATGACGCTGGTATTGTATGGGATCTTCACACCGCTCGCATTCCTGATGGTCAGCACTCTCTTTTACAAGCTCAAAGAACGTCGAAAAGAACCTCCTCTGTCGGTTCTGAATCCGCGGCCCAACCGGACTGTCAAGAAGTGGATCGATATCCTGCTTGTCCTGATCCTTGTGACCAGCATTGTGTTGAACTTCAATGCGATTAATCTCGCTCTGCAGGCCAGCGTCCTCCGGAATGTTGAACTTGTCCGGATGCCTGCAATCACAGCGCACCGCGGCAGTTCGCAGGAAGCGCCCGAAAACACACTGGCCGCGATCGAAATGGCGGCTTCCCATATGGCTGATTATGCGGAGATCGACGTCCGAGCCACGCAGGACGGCGTAGTCGTCCTGATGCATGACGAGAACCTGCGAAGAACCACCGGCGTAGACATGAACATATGGGAACTGACTTACGAACAGGTCCGGAGCCTCGATGCGGGCATCTGGCTGTCACCTGAATTTGCCGGCGAAAAGATACCGACGCTCGATGAAGTCATGAAATTTGCGGACAGTAAAATCATGCTGAATATTGAGATTAAGACTTCTGAGAACAGTCCGGAGCTCGTCGAATCCGTCGTGAAAATTATTCAGGACAATCATTTTGAGGACCGCTGTGTGATCTCTACCTTCAATTACGGCGTGCTTTTCCGGATAAAGGCATTGGATCCGGACATTCAGACCGGCATCATCATAACCGTCGCTTTTGCGCGCTACACCAACCTTTCCGATGTTGATTTCTACAGTCTGAATGCGCGCTTCCTGACACGCGACAAAGTCGAAAAGCTGCACTATCTCGGATATAAAGTATTTGCATGGGGCGTCGACAATGTCTCGACAGCCAGGCGCATGCTCAACATCGGAGTCGACAATATCATCACCTCCGATCCGCTCATTGCCAAAGAAACCGTCTATACGGCCAGGGCGAACTGGTTTGTCCTGCAGACAGCCAAGTATGTGCTCGGTGATACCGAAGTGAAGCAGGAAAATGTGACCAATGTGTTCCTGCCGTACTGGTGAATTACGACCCGATTTCCACCCTGTTTCTTCCCTTATTTTTGGCCTGGTACAAGGCGATGTCCGCCCGCTTGAGTATTTGATCGAGTTTGTGATCGAATGGGGTTATTTCCGTAACGCCGACACTGACGGTAAACGCAACTTTGTGTCCGTTTTCATCGAGAAGGTCTATCTGTTCAACATTGCGGCGTATGCGCTCGGCGACGGGGTAAGCGTTTTCGAGGTTCATGTTTACCAGGTAAATCGCGAACTCTTCCCCGCCGATGCGGCCGATGATATCTGTAGCACGAATGGAATCCGCACAGACGGCCGCGAATTCCCGCAGCGCCTGATCACCGATATTATGGCCGTATTCGTCGTTAATTATTTTGAAAAAGTCAATATCAAGCATTAGAAGCGATGAATCCTGCGGATACCGCTGATTGCGAAGGAGTTCCTTTTCTGCCAGCTCGAAAAAACCTCGCCTGTTATTTACATTTGTCAGCATATCGGTGCGGTGCAGGCGCTCGATCTCTATTTCGTTTTTATGTTCTTTAGTAATGTCGGTCTTAATGCCGATAAATTTGATAAGATTCCCATCGTCATCGTAAAGCGGGGAAATCGAGGCGCGTTCCCAGTATTCCGTGCCGTCCTTTTTTCTGTTCTGAAAAACGCCGTGCCACTCTTTGCCCGAGATGATCTGCTCCCACATTTCTGAAAAGTTCACCTTTGCATCCCTGTTGTCCTTGAGGATGCGCGGATTCTGTCCGATGGCTTCCTTCTGCGAATATCCGGTTACTTCCAGGAAGGCCTTGTTGACATAGCAGATTGTTCCGTCCGGTTCCGTCAGCACGATCGCATCCGGCGCCTGCTCAACTGTCTTCTGGAGAATTCTGATCTCCTCCTGTGCGAGAATGCGGTCTGTAATGTCAAAGGACATGCCTATGATGCCGATAATATCACCATCGTCGTTGACAAACGGAATCCTGCTGGTACTTAACCAGCGGCGTCCCTCGTCCGTATCCCACGGTTCAATGATGTTCATCTTGGCTTCTCCTGAGTTTATGACTTCGAGATCGTCCTGATAATATTGCAGCGCGACCTCTTCCGGGTAAATCTTGTTTAGATTCATTCCCGTCATTTCGGCCTTTGTCATCTTGTGTGCGTCAGCCACGGATTTGTTGACGCTGACGAAGCAATTATTCCTGTCTTTGTAGAACACCAGGCCGGGCATATGGTCGATGATGGATTCGAATTGATTGGCAAGATACTTGTATTTCTTCCTGCCTTCGGTCAATTCTTCGATACGCCATTTATGTCTTGCTATATCAATAATGATGCCGGACAGATACTGAGGCAGGCCGGAATCATCGTAAGTGCATTTTCCCCTTTCATAGACCCAGACTAAGGTCCCGGACGCCGTGCAAATCCGGTACTCAATCTCATAGGGCTGATGGGCGTCTATCGCATTCTCGACGATTTGGGCTGCAGGCTGTCTGTCTTCCTCAAATATGATGCTTCCGAATGACCTGTGCCCGTCCTCGAAAAAATACGCTGCAGGGTATCCGGACAGCTGTTCGATCTCATTCCCGATGTGGATGAGCGGCCGGGAAGGCTCGGTGCTGCACATAAATGAGATGACTGACAACCCTGAAAGGAACGTATCCACTGCGTCAAAACTGTTTTTCACCGTGATGCCTCCATTAAAATGTCAACCGCAAAACATAACCATATTCTACACTATTATTTCATTAGTTAAACACTTAACAGTGACATAAATATGTTAGATGCGATTCCATTTCATGCATCGTTTTTCTGACTATTTTTCCCACGCCTGTTCGGCCTGGTAAGAGCTTCGCACCAGCGGTCCTGAAGCCACATAAGAGAATC
>DIEQ01000020.1:0-20398 GCA_002418705.1 Mageeibacillus sp. UBA5770
GCATTGTCTTTTTCAGTAATTTGTATCTTGTTGTCTTTCTGCCATTTGTACTCGTTATATTCAAATGCACGGCGAATGCGTTCATTTATCTCGCTGACTGGCAGGGAGCGTGTTTCTTCGGCCGTAAGGATTTTTGAAAAATCGGCCGCGAGCGGAACNNATAACACGTTCCTGTTCCCTGTGCATATTCAGTACGGCGACAGGTGCGCCGGTCAGACGCACAAGTTTCCCGAGGGAATCAGGCAGGACAGCTGACGTTCCCGCCAGCGAGTACCGCGCTTCCGGATACAGGACAAGGATATCACCGCGGTCAATGACACGTTTAATCTGCCTGACAAGGGTGATATCGTTTGTAAATTTGCGCTTGCAGATGGCGCCGACATTTCGAAGAAGCCACTCCCTGCCGATGAACCCGTCGATCGCTACGACGTAATGTCCGCGATGCGGGAAAATGGCAGCGGTCGTTACCATAAAATCGACGAAAGCCATATGCGTGCAAAGCAGCAGATACGGCGGTTTTAGGTCACCGGCCCCGTTTCGCGTGATTCTCAGGCGGCTTGCCCATACTGTCGGGAAGCTGATCAGCCATGTGACCGGACGTAAAAACCACCGCTGCCTGACAGGCGGCCTGGTCATATCAAACTTGACCTCCATCGAATTAGGCTTCATACAGGCCTCCTTATCTATCCCGCGTCAGACCAGGCCAACTTCTCTCACTGCTATGCCAAGCTTTCTGCCGTCGACCGTGACGGATATGTCTGATGGACTCCACAGCGTGTCAAGCTCAAGCGTCACTTCATTCCTGCCGTCATTTACCTTTTGCACAGGGAACAGGAACGTGTTATCTCCGGTGGTCGAAAAATTCATCGAGCCGACATGGAGGCCATTTAAGTATACCTTGCAGACGAGAGGCTTCGGACAGTAGGAGGCAGCCGTGATTTCGAGAGTACTTGCCAAAGGATCCGCAAAAAGGATCAGTCCGGCTGTTTTTTGTGCCATCCAGCGGTGGCCGCCTTCGAACTGATGCCACTGCTGTGCATCTGTAAAGTTTCTGATGGAATTGGGATCAGACATGTCGGCGGTGTTCCCGAGAGGCATCTCAATATCATCGATCAGAACAATTTCATATACCTGTCTGGCAGGCAGGGGGAAGAACCGGTTCGTGTGAGTCTGCGAATCGAAGATATGGATTCCCACATCCATTGATACATTTAAGTTGTACTTGAGCACCTCTTCAAGATGTCTCATGGAGCTTTGTCCGATGAAAAAATACCTGCCGTCATACGCCAGGCCGCGTGTAAACCCGCCGAACCGGGCAACGGTTTTGTCCGTATCCGAAAGATTCAGATCAAGCGATCCGCAATAGAATTGACGGCCCTCGATATCAAGGACAGAGTGCGGAAAACGCAGGCTGTCTTTTACTGTGCGAATGACCGTCTTCGATGTAAGGTCGTATTCCAGGATGACGCCGTCGAAGGCAAAGTTGTCCGCCCTCCATAATCCGCTGTGCGAGAACATGGAAATATATACGCGGCTGCCGGCGATGCAGATGTCATTGATATGGTGCTTATCACCGGTATTATCCGATATCTTTATCTCGCCGATCCGTTCAAAATCGTCGAGACGATATATTCCGATCGAATCGAGAGATGTCTCCACAATAAGGGCGGTATGGTCGTTAATTACCCTTAAGCCGTGGAAAGCCTGCTGGTCCATGCTGTATGTATTTACCACCTCAAGCTGCCTGTTTAGAACGACAACGCCGTGCGACTGGGTGATCATATAAATAAATTCTTTATATCGGTCGACGCCTCTGCAGTCGCCTTCAAATATTTTCATTGAGCTTTCTTTTTCAAGATCCACATAGAACAGGCCGCCAACCGAATCCGCATCGGACGGGCAGGATACCAGAAGGTTTGAATGTGGGCTCAGGCTCTCATTTCTATTCAATATTTCCATAGGATTATTGTCCCCCTTAATAACAAACATACTTCATGTATTGTATCAAAAATCTTCCTCTGAAACCGTTTCTCAGCCGTTTTTTGCATATTGATTTTTGCAGTCTGCTCAATTTGCTGCTGTTCGAACCTTTCCTGCTGCGAAGGAGAAACGCAGTGATCAAAATGGGCTGCTGCAAAATGAACGGTAAGGTTGAGGGTTGGCTGATGCGGTTTTTTACCAAATAACACATTAAAAAGGACCGTTGCTCCAGTGATTTTTCAATCACTTTTGCAGCAGCCCCTGTGCTATTGTGTCATTACTTTTTTGGGTTTTCTGTTTATTGTAAATAAACCCCAGTGCTTTTCAGGCTCCCGGAGATCCGGCGAACCCTTCCAGTCCTCATCAAATGCTTCGAAGACAAAAGTCAGAATCCCTTTTTCGCGGCTCCATTGTGTCAAGCTCTTAATATATGATTCCTGATATTCCTCATTTGCATTTTCCTGGGGGAAGCCTCGCCCATTTGATACGGTTGCCCATCCGGCTTCTGTAATAACGACTGTTTTATCCGGATATATTTTCTTAACACACTCATAATTTTCAATTGTATATGCCAAAGCACCATCAATAGATTTGGATTCCCAAAGCGGATAAGTATGTAATGAAATAAAATCAATTTCACGGACAAGCGGACTGAGTTTATTCTGCCACGGAACATAGTTTTCACAGAATGTTACCGGACAATGTGTACCTTGTTTTATCATTCTGACATATTGGATAATTTTTTCTACAGAAACAAGGTGATCTGTCCATTCAACAGTTGCTTCATTGCCTGCAGATACCGCAAATATGATATCCGGGTATTGATTAGCCAGATCAATGAGCATACCAATTTGTGTTTGGTTTAGCGTTCTATTTGCAGCAAGTTGTTCTTCAGTATACGTTCCGCCAGACCAGGGGCAGTTATCATTATTGATTTCAGCAAACAAACACACACCGAGCAGGACTTTCAAATTAAGGTTTTTACTGCGTATTATTTGCAGAACTGTTTTTGCGTGCTGATTTGGATCATATAACCGAATATATTTCCAGTGCTTATTCAAAATCAGCAGGTCTTCTTCAATTTGCTCTTCCGAAGGGAATTTTTCAATTGCCGGACTCTGACCTTCGCGATATCCTGAATAACAAATAGCTTCTCCGTAATCAAAATTGACTTCCTGTTTAAAATTCATATTTGTAATGACCATCCTTATCCCAGAGCCCCCAATATGCACCGCAATCTCCTTCAGGTCCAACTTTCCAAGATTCATCAAATGACGAAAAATAAAAAATATTTATATTTTCAGCGTTGGCCCATTCATAGGTATGCACAAAATAGCGAGCTGAATTCTCCAATGACGGCACTGCATCACCCTGGCTGCTTCCCTGGCTTGGCCACCCGGTTTCACTGATAATCACCGGCTTTCCGTGACCTGCCTCCTGGGCGATCTTGTACATTTGCTTCATATAATCGACTGACTGTTCCAAATTACAAAATTCCCAGAAAGGATAGCAGTTCGCCATTATCAAGTCGCACACAGCTGCTACATTCGGATGTTCCCGAAACAAATAATACGCATCAACATATCCTACAGGAATACCGGGAAGACAATCTTTGACACGCTTAATATAGGAAATGAGTTCTGCTTCTGACAAATCCTCCCGAAGAAGAACTTCATTGCCAACAGCAGCAATATCTGCGTATCCTTCCGATGCTAATCGGCATAAATTCTCAATCTCTATTTCATTTGCATCCCGATCATTATCCAACCAGGCACCAACAAGGGTTTTAAACCCCATCTCGCGGGCTATTCTTGGTATATTCTCATGACCGCTGGTGCATGAGAATACTCGAATCCATTGAGTATATGGTTTTATAATCTCTAGTCTGGTCTTAATTTGTTCATCAGAAATCTGCGACTTCCGGACAGGGTCCTGCCCATCCAAATAAACACTTAAACTCAGGCCATGAATTTTCCGGGAAAGGATCGCCTGCATTCTGGGATGTAACTCTTCTGCTGTTAATTGATCATCAATCCTGGATATTGAAGATAACGGACTGCCTAAATGACTATTACTATTCAATGGGAACGACATATGTTTGACTCCTTTATGATATTGCTATTTCTGATAGACGCGAACATAGTCAACATACATTTGGGCAGGGAATTCCGTATCAAGGCCTATCGGGCCGGGCAATGTACCGCCTAAGGCAAGGTTGAGGATAACAAAGAAAGGTTTATCAAAGACCCACTTGTTATCATTAAGATCAGTGCGGTTTACTTTGAAATATTCGATGTCATCATAATACCAACGGATTTGATCTGCTTCCCACTCAATGGCATACGTATGGAACTCGTCGGCAATATTATAATTTTGTCGATTCCATTGGCTCTTTCCTAAGGCACCAGAATAACCGGGCCCGTGCAAAGTGCCCAGTATAAGGTCAGGTTCTTTTCCAATATGTTCCATGATGTCAATTTCGCCGCAATCGGGCCAGTTAGTTCCATCGAAATCTGAACCAAGCATCCAAAAAGCCGGCCATAATCCCAGTCCGGAAGGAACTTTAATGCGTGCCTCAACACGTCCATACAGTACTTCCTGTAAATCCTGGGTCTTTAGCCGCGCAGATGTATAGTAAGATCCCTCATATTTTTCCTGCCTCGCCTCGATCACAAGCATACCTTTTTCTATACGTGCATTTTCCGGACGATTGGTATAGTATTCGGCCTCACCATTTCCCCATCCTCCGGCACCCAGATCGAAAGTCCATATTTCCGAATCAATTTTCTTGGTGTCAAATTCGTCGTGCCAACTCAATGTCCAGCCCTCGCGAACGGGAATGGCAGCTTTTTTAGAAAAAGACCACAGACTATAAGCAGCTATCCCAACAATCAAAGTCAGCATAATAATCACAAGTATTATTTGGTTTTTTTTCATAATGACCACCTTAAAATATTGCATTTAATTGATTCAATTTCAGAAAAAATAAGCAGGGCACGAAAAGTCAGACTTACCTAAATAACACGAATTAATCCTATAGATCCGGAGAGGGCAGGCCTCCGACAATCAGCGGGAGGCCTGCCGCAGCAGGTGTTATCGCAAAAGATTCTTAATTAGCGTCGAGTCCGGACTGCAGATCTGCCTGAACCTTATCCGCCAGGGTCTTGGAATCCGTGTAGGTTCCAAACGGGGCAAAGTACGAGGCATAGGGATTTGCATACTGACCGGCGCCCTTGGGTGCGACCCAGTACTGTTCATAACCAACTCTGAAGTTTTTCAGATACGGGGCGACTTCTGCTCCGATCTTGGTATCAAGCGTGACATTGGGCTGTGTCGGGATAAAGCCAACCTGATTCGCGAATGCCGCGTAATTAGCCGGGTCGGAGAATTCGCTCAGATACAGGATGGAGGCGTCTTTGTTGGGGGTATTCGCCGCAATCGCCCAGCCCTGATCATATTTGCCGAAGAGGTATTGGTTGTCTTCTGCCTTATCGCTGCCGGGGAATGGGATATATCCCCAATCAAAGGCAGGCTGCGCTTCTTCGATCGCACTGGCGTACCAGGTCCCGCCCGGGAACATCGCAACCGCACCGGAAGCAAATCGGCCGGGAGCTGCATCACCGGCAATTCCGCTTGCGCCGGCTTCCATCATGCTGCTTGAATAGATCAGCATCTTGTCCCACATGGCCAGGGATGCTGCATCGTTCCACTTAATTGTTCCTGTCCATAATCCTTCAACCAGAGCTGCCTGGTCAGGGTATGCAGCGCCAAGGAGACCATAGGCACCAACAAATATCGGCCATCCGTCTTTGCCGCCGGCGGTCATGAAGGGAATGTCAGCCGCCTTGAAAGCATCACTGGCCGCAACCAGCTCGCTCCAAGTTGTCGGGATTTTGACATTGTTAGCCGCGAACAGATCCTTATTAACATAAATGCCGCTATAAGAGACACGGCCCAGGTTGATTGAGTAGACCTTGTCGTTATAGGTTCCTGCATCCAAGATAGCCGATTCGTCATAGTTTTTTACAAATGACTCATTGGTTATGTCCATCAGGTAGCCTGCATCGATCAGCGTCTGCCAGTTCGGAGGGGTAACATTTTTCATGTACGGCTGTGCTGCATTGGAAAACCCGAAAATATCTATGACATCAACATCGTTAGCCGTCAGTCGGGTCTGTGTAACCGTACTGAGATCGTTGGCGTTGACTACAGCCATATCAATCTTGATATTCGGGTGTCTGGCCGTAAATTCTTCATTAAATTTGTTCATAAAATCGACCATAGGCGGATTTTGATGTACGAGCACCTTCAGTGTTACTTTCTCACCCTGAGTCGTTTCAGCTGAACCCGGGTTTGATGTGTCAGCATTTGCAGTTGTTGCTGCAGGTTTTGTTCCGCAGGAACTGAGCAGCACAGCGGATAAGATCAGCATGGATAACGTGGACAGAAATCTCTTTTTTCGCATTCTCTTCTCTCCTTTTTCTGAATCGGTGAATGGTATCGCTTTCATAGTTTTGGTCTGTATTCCCTCTTTTTGTGGAAGCGCTTTCATTCTAACATGCCTATTTTTCTTTGTCAATACGTTGATTTATATGTGGTTATAGCACAAAAAATGCAAAAAATTACGTGTTTTCTGTCTATTTCTTATTTTTTCTGCAGGTAATATTGTGAACATACCATCGCAGCAGATTTGCAAATTATTCAAAAAATTTTGCGTGTTAGTAATTGCTCTTGGCAGCTGGCCATATTTCAGACCTTGATTCTATAACCACATCATCTTGCATAACCATGACAGCAATTTTGTAATGCACGGTTTCTTTCCAATTTTTTAGTTGTTATCCTTATCGTTTTTTACTATGCACCAATGGGTAAGTAATAATATACCCTTCTAATTCGTATTATGATTAGAAGGGTATATTTTTGTAAGGAGGAAATGATTATGAAGCGATTCGCGGCTTATCTGATTTCATTTGTCCTGCTGCTCGCAGTGACCGCCTGCAATGGGGACGCTGCCAAAACAGCAAAGTCGATTGATCCCGTGGCGTCACCGGTGTATCCGAAGGCAATCGCTTTCGATGATTTTAAATCACACATGGCTTTGCAGGAAAAGAATCCTGTCGATGAAAGTTTTGTTGCCGGGCTGAATGACTTCTCCTATGAAACTTCATCACTCCTTTTGAAAACACAGCCGGCAATGCTTCAGCGAACTTTTATGCATCGCTTTTTGACGTGGACTTTTCCGATGCCAAAACCGGGACGGCAATGGGTAAATGGATCGCAGACAATACAAACGGGAGTCTCACACCGGATATAAAAATCTCCGACAGCCAGATCCTGTCGCTGATCAACACCGTTTATTTTTATGATGAATGGGTCGACCGCTTTGATAAAGACCTGACGGCACCGGATACATTCCATCTAGCCGACGGCACGGATATCACATGTGACTTTATGAACATGAAATATGGATCCGGCCATAACTTCAGTGACGGTGACGGTTACCTGCGCTCGGCGCTTCAGTTGAAAAATAACGGCAGCATGGTATACATCCTGCCTGACGAGGGTGTCAATATTGCGGAGCTTCTTGACTCACCTGCAAAAGCGCAGGAGATTTTCACAGAAGGCAAAGAATATGCAGGGAAAGTAACGTTCAAGATTCCCAAGTTCAGCTTCGACAGCAGCTTTGATCTGATTGATGCATTGAAGGAACTCGGCATTCGTTCCGCCTTTGATGAAAAGGCTGATTTTTCAGGGATGACTGACGGTTACGCATACATATCCGGAGTAACACAAAATACGCATATAGCGATCAATGAGAACGGCGTTGAAGCTTCAGCCTTTTCACAGATTCAATATGCAGGTGCCATGCCTCCCGACGGAGAGGCTTTCATGATCCTTGACCGGCCGTTTATCTACGGTATAACGGCTCCCAACGGAACGCTTCTTTTTGTAGGTGTGTGCGGGAATCCGGCCGTTTCTTCGTGACGCCTATTTTCCCGTCACAATACAGTAAAAATTGTCACCGACATCAAATTCGTTGAGCACCAGAAATCCATTCGCACCGCATATTCGGATGACTTCTTCCCTGCTGATGCGATGCTCGACAGGCGGTCCCATGGGCGTCTCGCGTTTGTGAAACTCAATAAACGCGAGTTTTCCCGTGCTTTTCAGAACTCTTTTAATTTCGGCCAGTACAGGCTCTTTCTGATCAATTTCATGGAATACGGTAACCAGGACAGCCAGATCAACGCTGGCAGTATCAAGATCATAGTGATCATCAGAAACCCTTAGTGTCTTAATATTTGACAGTTTTTCGCTGCGTGCTTTTTCATTGATTATGTCAATGAATTCGTCGTTGATTTCTATCGCATATACTGCATTTTTTGTTATGCGTGCTGCCGGGACGGTAAATATCCCGCTGCCTGCGCCAATGTCGCACATAATATCGTGTTCACCCAGACCGATCTTAAGGAGGGTTTCCTGCGGACTCAGATCTGCTAAACGGGCCGAATTTTCAAGCTTGTTTTGCCGATGGTTCATAATCAGCCTCTTTCTCTATGGTTTCTGCCAAGATCCCGGCGGCACAGCCGACAAGTTCCGCACAAGGACGCTTCTTATAGTATTCCGGTGTTCGTTTCTCCGGAACATGGCAGTCAGGACCCTGTTCGAGACCGAGTAATTCGCGGCAAATGATCGAATTATTTTGGGCTTTAAATTCTGCCGCCAATTCCTGTATTCGTTTGTAGTGCGCCTTTTTGGCTTCCCTGTCAGCAGGATCAGAATATCCGTACATCATTCCTGCCGCCATAAACATGCCGGTAACAGCGCCGCAGACCT
Organism: Mageeibacillus sp. UBA5770; assembly: GCA_002418705.1. The sequence continues at coordinate 8,818 of DIEQ01000020.1, forward strand.
CACGCAGCCGGCCCATGCCGCCGCCGAATGAAGACGAAATCCTAAGCGCTGTGTCCATATCAATATTAAGATCGCCGGAAAATGCCCCAAACACAGCCTGGGAGCAATTATATCCCTGTTTGAAAAGTTCCATAGCTTTTTGTGCGTGTTCTTCCAATTTCTTCCTCCGGGTATAAGATATTGTTTAGCAAAGCTTGTTATCAAGGCAAACGGAATCGGACAAAACAAGATTCCCCTCGTTACCTTCCAGTAATACTGCCACATCTTCAAGCCAGTCGACGGCGAAGTGTTCAATCAATCCGTCATCACATGCCTTTGCAAGACGCGGATCAACAGGCAGTCTGGCCAGTACATCCAAATTAAATTTTTGGGCTACATCATCAATATGGCTTTCTCCGTAAAGGTTGTGTTTTTCACCGCAGCCGGGGCACTCAAAATATGCCATGTTTTCAACGAGACCGAGAATCGGAACGTTCATCATGTTTGCCATATTTACTGCCTTCGATACAATCATCGAAACCAGTTCCTGAGGAGAAGACACGATAATGATACTGTCAACGGGTATAGACTGGAAAACGGTGAGAGCTACATCACCCGTACCCGGGGGCATATCAATGAACATGAAATCAACATCGCTCCAAATTACATCTGTCCAGAACTGTTTGACTGTTGAGGCAATAATAGGGCCTCTCCAGAGGACGGGATCTGATTCATTTTCAAGTAACATATTAATGGACATAATTCTAATTCCGTCACGCGTTATGATCGGGTATATACCGTTCTCATCGCCCGTCGCTTTTCCCTTGATGCCAAAAGCTTTCGGGATGGACGGACCTGTAATATCCGCGTCAAGTACTGCTGTCTTATATCCCTTACTATTCATAAGTACGGCAAGCATAGATGTGACTATTGATTTGCCGACACCGCCTTTGCCGCTGACAATTCCAATTACTTTTTTTACGCTGCTGTCTTCGTTGAGTTTCGCGGAAAAATCCGGCTTCTCTTCCCTGCGGTCTCCACAGTCATCGCTGCAGCTGTTACAATTCTGGTTACAGTCTTTGCTCATTTGTTTCCTCTTTCTTTTTCAGCCATGGCAATTCTACATCTCCGGCATGCGCTGCGGCCGCATTCATCTCCGAGTCCGTCGCAGAGACGGTAATCTCCGCCTTCAATCCGAAGAATTTTACCAAGGACAAGTGATTCTGCAATCTTTCTTCTGGCATCGTTATAAATTCGCTGCACTGTAGTTCGGGCAACATTCATATGGTCGGCACATTCTTCCTGCGTAAAGCCCTCAAGGTCAATGAGACGGACTGTCTCATATTCATCAACCGACATTGTGACAAAAAAATCCTGATCCGCCTGTGTATCGAGCGGACCAAAATGAGTACTGTCCGGAAGACAGCAGACTTTTCTCCATTTGCGGGGTCTTGGCATATTGGATTTACCTCCATAAGGTTTCAGTTATATGTCAACTTGTAGTCTACTCCATATCGGGTATATGTCAATTACTTTTATATCAAACTTCTTTTACTTTTCAAATCATTCAATAGCAAGGTGACTTTGTCACGAAGAGAAATACGGGGGTGTGATACTGTTAAGTAAGAAATTATCTTAGGAGGTCGTAATGAAAATTTTTATTAACGAGCATCGCTGCCCACAGAACCACCGTTGTCCGGCCATCATGCAATGTCCTGTCAATGCCATCAGTCAGGATGGCTACGGGCTTCCGGCTATTGATGAGGAGAAGTGCATACATTGCGCAAAGTGCGTTAGGTTTTGCCCAATGCAGGCAATTGTTCAGACAGCATAATCTTAATTAGTGTCAATGCATGGCAGGTTCAAAAAAATATTAACAGGAGGGCTTTTTATGAAAAATGTTGGAAAAATTGATCGCATTATCCGCCTTGTTGCCGGAGCAGGTCTTACCAGTCTATTATTCCTGCTGAATAACAACTGGAGGTACATCGGAATTTTGGGTATTGTTCTGATTGTCACTGCTCTTGTAGGCATATGTCCTCTGTACATGCCTTTCAAAATAAATACCCTTACAAAGAAATGAAAATTCGCAAAGTGCTCTCGATTTTCAGCAATGTATTTCTGGCTGCAGCTGCTGCCATAGGTCTGTATGCGCTTTTCAGAACCTATCAGCTATATCAGAGTTTACCGCCGGGTGCGTGCCCGATTGATCCAAACAGGAATCTGCTTTATATCGCAGTCGGTCTGTCTCTCCTATCGCTTATCCTGTCCTTCTTTGAGCCAAAAAAAGAGAAAAAAACCACGGGAACATGATTTTCGTGGTTTTTTCATTGTTTATCCTAAATTTTCTGCGCGATATGTGACAGGAAATGTTCCTCTATAAATGCCGCAACGCCGTCTTCATCGTTACTTTTTGTGTGATGCGCAGCTGATAACAGCACCGGTTCAATCGCATTGGCGACGGCGATTCCAATACCACACTCCCGGATCATTTCCAGATCATTGTAATCGTCTCCGAAGGCCGCAACATCAGCCATATCGATACCCAGAAGATCGGCCGTCATCTTTATGGAATTAAATTTTGATGTACCTTGCTTCAGACAGCTGTATCGATTGATGCGCCAGTACGGGATAACTTTGCACTCCGGAAACTTCTCAATAATCGAAAGTGCTTTACTCTTATCAGGTATTTCGGCAACAATTTTGATTACTTTTTGCTGCAGCGGAACGGAATAATCATTGTATTTTGCAGTTGGCCGGTCAGGTGATTCGCTGATATTACTGCTGTTCCAGTAACAGATGTCCTCTGTGGAGACAATAATATCCACAAAAGCCTCTGTGCTGAGTAATGCGGCAATAAGCCGATTCGTTGTATCGGCTTCCAACTCAGTCTTATATATAATCTCACCGTTAAGCCGGGCTAATGCACCGTCATTACTGATAAAAATATCCGGCTGAAGAATGTCAACGAAACGCTGTGCTTCAACCTCAAGGCGTCCTGTTGCGACTGCCGTAATTATCCCTGCTTTTCTGCATCGCTCAAAAACGGAGCGGCTGTATTCAGATATGCTCTGATTGGTCCGCAGCAGTGTATCATCGAGATCGGTTACAATCATTTTTACAGGCCGCATGTGCATCCCCTTTCTGCTTCACATCTGCTGATATCAATATTACTGATTTATTCCGGTGTGTCCTGAAGCCTGATTCGTTTTCTCCAGCATTTGTGACACATGGCGATGTATCTGTCATTTCCGCCAAGGCATACCTGATCGCCGCTTGTTATTATTTTACCGCCGTCATCTATGCGCGCATTAACAGAGGCCTTCTGCCCGCAGTCGCATATTGTTTTAATTTCCGTAATTGAATCAGCCAACTCGAAAAGTCGGTGGCTTCCGGGAAACATATGAGTCAGAAAATCCGTCCGCAGGCCAAAGCACAGCACCGGTACGGAATAGTCATCGACGATTGTGCGAAGTTCTTCGATCTGCTTTTTTTCAAAAAACTGGCATTCATCCGCGATAATAACATCAATGCTGTTGTGGTCAAACATCAGAAATCGTTCCAAAAGGCTGGTGTCCGGCAAAATATTATCAGCTGTATCCTTTATTCCGATGCGTGAGCGTATGACAGAAGAACCATCGCGAACATCGGTCGAAGGCTTAATAAGCCAGACCTTCATATTGCGCTCCTCATAATTGAATTTAGCAATCAGGGCCTGTGCTGTTTTGCTGCTTCCCATTGCGCCATATTTAAAATATAGTTTCGCCATTATGCGTATCCTCAATTCGTAAATCTGCAGCCGGGCAGTGAACCCGGTTCGGCCGGTTACACTGCTTAGCGGCTGCCTATAATCATATAGGCGGACTGATATTTTGTCCAACAGAAAATGAAGCTTTCAGAGAGCTGTTATGATAAGAATGTCAGGTAATCTTCCAGGTTTTTTTCGAGAAGCCGCGGCGTGTCGAGGCCATAAGGGCAGCGTTTTGCACAGCGATTACAGTGAATGCAGTCCTCGATCTTTCTCATTTTTGCCTGCCACTCCTCATTTAAGAATATAGATACCGGCGCCCGGCGGATAAGCAGGGACATTCTTGCGGCATTCGGGATTTCGATGCCGGCCGGACAGGGCAGACAATAGCTGCAGCTCCGGCAGAATTCCTTGCTGAACTCCTGACGGTCTTTCTTAATGACGGCAGAGAACTCATCATTCATGACCGGCGGATTTTCAATGTATGAGAGGAATTCATCGAGCTCACTCTCTTTCTGGACACCCCAGATCGGGAGTACATGATCGAACTGAGCAAGATAAGCGCAGGCAGCGGCAGAATTTGTGATCAGACCGCCGGACAGTGCTTTCATAGCTATAAATCCAATGTTCTTATCGCGGCAGGATTCTGCCAGATAGACTTCCTGTTCGGAGGCAATATAGCTGAAGGGAAACTGCAGGGTCTCATACAGCCCGGATTCTACGGCTTCCCCGGCTACGGCAAGACGGTGATTTGTGATGCCGATATGTCGGATCAGCCCCTTATCCTTTGCCTCGAGCATAGCATCATACAGACCGGATGCATCACCCGGACGCGGGCAGAACGCGGGGTTATGAAACTGATATAAATCGATGTAATCAGTCTTTAACTGATCAAGAGATGTAAGCAGCTGCTCCTGAAATTCACGTGCTGTAGCGGCCATCGTTTTGGAAGCGATGATAATATCCTCGCGTACATCACCTAGGGCAACCCCGATTTTGGCCTCGCTGTCCGTATACATCCGTGCCGTATCAAAAAATCGAATGCCGTGCGCATATGCCTTTTTTAGAAGCAGAGCCGCTTCGTCCATGCTGATTCGCTGTATCGGCAGGCATCCAAAGCCGTTTTTCTGAACAGTAATGCCGGTTCTTCCCAAAGTCACGGCAGTTCCTTTTATTTCCATCCGTTGATTGCTCCCCTCAGATCCTACCAGTTGTTGACAGCATGTTCGGCGAAGGATACCAGGTTATCGATCGAAATTACCACTCCGTCATCGAGCACTGCAGTACCGGAGAATGATCCGAACATTTGATGGCAGGTATTATTTACCCACAATAATTTCGTGTGCGTGGTACGATCATATATGGGTGTAAACAACAAATCAAGCCTTCCCTCCGTATCATAAATATGCCAGGGCGACATGTAGGAGGAGCCAAGCTCGAATTCCACTTCTTTGAGTTTGTGTGATGTATCCCCGAAAAACAGTATGTTCTCTGTTGCTTTTGCGGTGTTTCCAAAGCCGCAGCCGAGATTGAATCCGAATATATCTTCCCCTACAAATCCGGTTCCGTTGCTCCAGTACCATTCATTATGGAATGGCCAGACACCTCTTCCCCAGTCAAGGATGCCAAATGAATCCAGCGGTGAGAAATGATATTTATTGCTGCCGTACTTTACAGAGCCTTCAGCGAGCATGCAGTTGATTTTCTGGTTATAATAGAATGCCTTCGGAGACTTGTCGAACGGAATATTAACAGCAATTGACTGCGTATTCTGCCTGTAGAGGACAATATCGGCTTCAAAATCATCCCACAGGCAATACAGGTGACGCTTATCGCCCATAACCTCGAAAAACATCTCTTCGGCCTTATTCGTATAACTTAATTTATGATCTCTCTCCGTATCATCAGGCATATGAAGGGAATTGAACGGAAGGACAAGAAATTTGTTTTTCTCTGCCAGTTTGACACCATCTTTGAAATTAAACAGCATTGCCGAAATCTGGCCGGCATAGGACGCATGACCGATTGTCAGCTGAAGGCACATTTCCCCGTCTGTCACCTGATAAAAATCCCATTCCTTGATTCGAAGCGGTGATGCCTTAATCGCGTCTCTTTCATAGCGCATAAGACTTTGTGTTGAATATCCCGGATTTGGTGAACCGTCACTGTTCAATACCGGTGTGAGCTGAAGAAATTGCTTTTGCATATCTTACCTCCGTATGTAAGGGAAGAAACCGCCTATATATGATCTTGTCATATACTCCAATACTCCTATAAATAATGATACACCAAAATATGCGGACGCGTTCAGCTTATGGTTGTCTTTGATCAGATTTATTCCTTCGAGAATCAGACCACCTCAACGGAGACACAGTTTCGTCCTGCCTTCTTGGACTTGTACAGGGCCTTGTCAGCACGCTTCATGATTAATTCAAGGTCTGTATCATGAGGGTGGATAACGGATGCGCCGAAGCTCGCCGTTATAGCGATGCTTCCTCCCTGAGGTGCCGGTATCCGGAGCGACTCAATCCTCGTTCTTAAGCGTTCGGCAATGACAAGCGTCTCTTCGAGGCTTGTCTCCGGCAGAAGGATGACAAATTCTTCGCCTCCGAAACGAGAGGCGGAGTCGCTGTCTCTAAGTGATTCCCTGAAAATCCCGGCAACACCCCGAAGGACTTCGTCACCGAGGGCATGGCCATACGTGTCGTTTATATTTTTAAAATGATCAATGTCAATCATAATCATTCCTGCTGCAGGTTCATTGTGTTTGGTCTGGAAATAACTGTGTGTAATCGCTTCTGTGAAGCATCGCCGGTTAAGCAGGCCGGTCAGGCTGTCATTTGTGGCAAACTGCTGAATTTGCTTAAAGAGTCTGGCGTTCTCTATGGCTATGGCCAGATAACCGCCGACAGCACGTACAACCTCGACACTGCGCTTATCATAAGCATGCAGGCGGTCACTCTGGATACTGATTACACCTTCTACCTTATCTCTGATGGTAAGCGGGACAAACACCAGGGACTGTTCATCAGACTTATTCATCGATGCGTCCGGATCGGACTTCAAATATCGCTGGTACTCGTGATGGATATCTCCGATAAGGATGTTGCTCCGCTCCCTGACGCACCAGCATCCGAATGTATCTGCACATAGGGGGAACCGGAAAGTTGCTTCGCGCTTACCTCGGACGATCACAAGCCTGTAATCGAGATAACCCGCGGCTTCATCTACTGTTGCAATCATAATCGTTGGGGCGTTTATTAGCCCGTTTAAGGCTTCATAAATCGATTCAAGTGCAATATCAAGATCAAGATTAGCTGTTATTCGCTGCCCTATTTCACTGATGGTAGCGAATTGCTTATATAAATTCTCGTAATGCATCTCCTGTGTCCGTGTTCGCTCCGCATGAAGGGAATAAATCCGCTGCGTCGTCTGCTGCGTCTTCATGGCATCTATAAGCGTATGATATCTAACCAGGGAATCCAATGCTCTGGCATGGTCTCCGCAGGCCTTCCATACTAAAAATGCGCAGTGTTCAGCTTCTGCTTCTGTTTTTGGCATGCCGATTTCACGCGACATAAGTATTGCTGACTGGATATCAGGCAAAGCATCCGACGGATGACCTTCTTTAAGAAGCTTTTTTGCACGCAAAATCTTGAGTGACGACTGACTGAAACGGTCATTTGAGTCCAGGGCATCCCTGATACTCGACTCGATCAGCAGACCGGCTTCCTCCATCCGCCCCCCATCCAAATACAATTCAGCCAGAGACTCTTTGGCTGCCAGCTCCATCAGGAGCCATCCCACCGAAAATCGAACTGCTTCCAGAAAAGCCTGCTCACCTTCTTCCGGTCTTCCCAGGGCACATAAAATTCTTCCTCTGGTACGGTGAAACGGAGATACATTCCTGGGAGGAATATAATAGTCGCTTGCGCAGGTTTCAATTGTTTTGAAGGCTTCTTCAAATTCGCCAAGCTCATAAAGGCAGTCCGCCATATTTATATATACGGTACCCGTATAGTTTTGACTGTCGTTTTTTTCCAGGACCTTAAGTGCTTCCATATAGTAATCAAACCCGAGATCATAAATACCGAGATTGGCATTGATAACACCAAGGGCATTCAGGCTGCGTGACTGCCCTTCAGTGTCGCCTGCTTTTTGGAAGTCATCCTTAACAGATGACAGGATGGACAGGCCTTTCTTATAATAGTCCGATTCGATATATATCCAGCTTTCGTGGAAGCGAAGCCAGGCAGCGCTGCGTTCGTCGCCTTTTGCCAGAACCTCCGGCAGAAGGTGTTCAATTATATATCCTGTTGACTTCGGATCGCTTCTGCCTTCGTTGTCCATCCAGTGCAGAGCTGCCTGGAGCCGATCCTCAAGACAGGTTGATTGATCCAGGAATGCATCAATGGCTGCATTTTCGATTTTCACAGTTTCATTATTCATGTGATTCCTCATAACTCATCCTGAAGCATCTTTCGAAGGTCTTTCCAAGGCCGGACATGGCTATATTATTGTCCTTCTCGTGTACGTGAATGCGGACAGTATCACTTTGCAGATGTGTTTTTGCGGACAGCTTGATTTTGAATTGAAATACCGGGATATTCCTTATATTGTAGACCTCCGGCACCGGAAATATAAGGGTGAATTTTCTTCGTCCTTTATTTCATAAAAATATACACTCCGCTGTTTAAGATCCAAAAATTCTGGAGGCATTCTGCATGTTTTCGATTACATGGACACTGAAGGGACATTTGGATTCGCAGCTCCCGCAGGAGATACATTCGGATGCCTTATGAACGGCTAAGCGGTACTGTTCCCTGATCTGGAAGGGAACAGTGGCTTCATCGAGGGCTGCTATATCAAGCAGCTTTGTAATGGCGGCAATATCAATTTGCGACGGGCATGGAAGACAATGGTTACAGTACATGCACTTTGCCTCGAGGGTGCCTTTATAGCTCTGGATTGCCCTGCTGTAATCGCGCTGCTCATCCGTCAGATTCAAATAATTTACTGCGTTATATACTTCTTCCCTGCTTCTGCATCCAATCAGCGAGCTGACAACTGCCGGGCGTGAAAGGGCATAATGAATACACTGTCCAACGGTCAGTGCTTCTTTGAAAGGGGAAAAATCAGGCTGAAGCAGCTTGCCCGCACCGAGAGTCTTCATAGTCGTAATCGCGACTCCTTTACTCTCACAGAGCTCATAAAGATGGGCGCGTCTGGGTTCGATGCCCCGAAACTTTGTGTTGTCGAGTTTTTGGCCAAGCACATCGATGATATACACATCCGGCGGCAGCATGTCATAGGCGAGGTTCGTACTGAACATCAGCAGTTCAACTTCCCCGGTCCCTACGATTCTGGCCGCCATTTCAGGATTGTGGGAACTCGCACCGACAGCACGGATTTTCCCTTCCTTTTTGAGGTCTCTTACATAGTCAATATAACCGGTTTCAAAGACACCTTTAAAATCCTCTTCGGTATCGATAAAAAACATCATCCCGAAATCAATGTAATCCGTATGAAAGCTTCGAAGGAGATTTTCAAAATATCTGCGGCAGTCGGCGACATCGCGTGTCCTGTCATACTGTTCGCGGATATCAACCGATCCAATGTGCCCCTGCAGCATCACCTGGTTACGCCGCCCCTTAAGAGCCCGGGATATATTGTCACGAACGGCAGTTCCGGGCATAAAAACATCGATGATGTTGATGTCTGACTCAAGGGCTGCGTCAATAACTTCCTCACAAACCTCATAGGGCCGGTTATCGAGATGCTCGGCACCAAGTCCTATGATGCTTGCTGACATACCTGTTCTTCCAATAGGCCTGTAAATCATAAAATACCTCCTTGGGTTCTATGCAGGCAGAACGCAGCCATCAGATGCATTTTTCAAATGCGATGCGCGCCTGACCATCCGTAAGATAAATAATGCCGCAGTACCGGAAATCGTTTTTGGCCAAAAGCCTCTGCATGGGCTTGTTGTCACTGTGTGTATCGATCTTGATGCTGTGAATTCCGCGGTCCAGACAGGACTGCTCAGCAAAGCAAATAATTTCGGTGGCAAGTCCCCTGCCCTTATGATGTTCAGCAACAGCGATTCGATGAAGAACAGCATATTCGTCGAGGCTAAGCCACTGACCATCATAAATATTGTCATATGCGGTTTCATCTTCATAGGTGAGGACAAAAAATGCTGCCGCCTGTCCGTCAATCACGCAGACATATGCTTTTCCGGCAGCAATGTCCAGACTTACAACTTCGTGATTTGGATACCCGTCCTGCCATTGATTGACGCCCTGCACGAATAAAGCAGACTGTGCCTGCTTTATAATATCCATGATTGCATGTAAATCCGCCCTGACGGCTTTTCTAAATTGCATTTTTGCATCACTCTTTTTTTGTTTAGTGTCCGAAGCGCACACGTGGGCGGCTTTGGATTACGTCTGAATATGCCTTGATCATTTTAAATTTTACCATAATCCGACACTTAATAATGCTGTTATTACGGGCTGCAGCCGTAGCGATTCGCTCTTGTGTTAATTTCACGCATCGGGGGTTATCTCCCCGCCTGTCTTTTTTCGAAAAGCAGATGGCGAACACCCCACAAGGCTTTTAAAAAGCCGCGCAAAATAATTCGGGTCAGAGATCCCGACGGCTGCACTGACTTGAGTTACTGTCAGGGTATGCTCTGACAATAATTTCTGAGCGAGGCTGATTCGCAGCTTGTTAATATAGTCATTTTTTATCCTTCTGCACGGAAATAGCAGGCGCAGCCATTCCAAATTTCATGACGCCGATCAACTCATCAACACGGGCCAATATATCCTGATCATTCATATCCGGAGAAATCATAAGATCAATTTGTTCGAGGAGCGTTGAAAAGACAGAGGCCGCCATCTGCGTGGATATATCTGTTTTGATTTCTCCGGCAGCTTTTGCCTTATCAATCATGCCCGTCAGTACATTCTGAGTAATGTCACCAAAGCACTCCCTGATTGTGTGCCGTACTGAGGCATCCTCAACCATTACTTTTCTCCACAAGGAATTATATCTGGGCTCTTTTTGGGCAAACCGGAGACCCAGCAGCGCTTTTGCCCTGAAAGAGTCAAAAAACTCTCCAGATGTGACCGCTGCATCCTGCTGCCTGAATACCTCCAGTTTTTCCATGCCCATATAATGAAGAAGTGACAAATACAGATCCATCTTGTCATGGAACCAGTAGTAGAAACTCCCCTTGTTCATCCCGGCTTTTTTTATAATTTCATTGAGTGAAGTCTCGCCGAAAGACAGCGCGGAAAAAGCATCGAGCGCTGCTTCAAAAAGCTCAGTACGGCTCTCGAGAGGATTAGTCAGGCCGCTTTCCTGCCATTTCATCAGAGCGGAACGACCTTCCATCATTCCTCATCCTCTCTGTTTTTATCACGCAAGTCTTTCTTTTCCTTCTGCTTTTTTAGCCAGGCGCCGCCGACTTTGATCTTCAAAAATATAAAACCTGCCAAAGCCAATATGATAAGAACCCACCAATACCATTCCATACATTTACCTCCACAGCTTCATTTTTGTGTTTTTCGCAAAAAATACCAAACCCAGAAAAAACCAGGGAGCGCTTGATAATATGACCATAATAAGTGATTGCCCGGGTACTCTGCCAGACCGGATCGCATCAATGCTTACATACTGCCAATACATTGGCAGGGCATAATATAACGCCTGCCATTTTTGCGGAATAAAAGCAGTCGAGATACCGACTGTTAAAAACAAAGGCATTACGATCTTAAGGACGCCAATCGCTGCTATCAGGTTATTAGCAAATGCTGCTATCAGAAAAGTGATAAGGCCAAATACAAA
>DIEQ01000020.1:20469-43899 GCA_002418705.1 Mageeibacillus sp. UBA5770
GCAGGAATAATTTTAGAAACAACATATCCGATAAGCGTCATTGGGCTGATTGATATTGCCCGGATAATTCCATTTTCGCGTTCATTTACACTTCCAAGCCCCAGCGTAGCGCCGCCGATAAACATCGCCAGCAGCAGAATGGCTGCCATGGAAACATTATATGCCGCAGACCCGTCTCCTTCTAATTGCAGCTCCGTATATTCCATAACGCCGGAGCCAATCGCACGGCCCACAAGGTCCTGCATCGAAGCCGCAAACCCCGCAGGTTCATTCCCTTCGACCAGAAGCCTGACGGCCCCGTCAGCCATATAAACACCGGCTATGCTGTCCGCACCGACAATTCTTTCTTTCATACTTTCAATATCGTCAAAATACAAAATATCCGCTGCGGCTTCCAATTCTGCGGCTGATTGCTCCGGGAAATTGCCGGCCACGGCAATAGATATGGAATCCGATTTCATACCGCCGAATATCATTATAAAGATCAGGGCCATAATGGCAGGCGAGACAACCAGATAAATAGAGATGCCATTACGGAAAATAAGCTTGAACTCCCTTACAACTGACATCAAAATACTTCTCATGCCCTCTGTCCTCCCCCCAACAGATATTTAGACAGCAGGGACCGGCTGACCAGATAGGATCCGATACACCAGCATGTAACAGACAATACAACAGGAAGATTATTCCCTGCTGTTCCGAATAAAATGCGTTCATACGCAAATATAATCAGGTATGAGGGAATTGCCTGCATCCAAGCTGGTGAAAACGACGCTGATGTATATGATATTGCCGGAAGCATATTAATGGATAAGACAAGTGCCATGGAAAAGAACCAGCTGCCCATATCTTTAAACACGGAAGAAAAAGCGAGCCCGATTAAAGAGAATAATGCAGATCCAAAAAAGCTAAGCAGAAGAAATGAAATTTGCGAGAAATGCATGCCGACACATAATACTGCGATCAGCCAGGCATATAATGTGCCAATCACGGAGAAAAGCAGCGTCTTTGCAAGCAGATACCTGTCAACGCCCATTGGTGAAATACGCAGAGCACGGGCCGTACCATCTTCTTTCTCCGAGAGCAGCAGCGCACCGCCCAGAATAAACCCGATGACGATCGCTTCAAAACAAATAAAAATAGGTGCCATACGCAGGTTGAACGGAATTGTCTGTCCGTTTTCATAAATGCTTTCCACTTTAATCCCCGGGTATGTCTTCTCCGTATCGAGGCTAAGCATAATAGCCCGGACGTTCTTTGCTGATAAACCTGAATGAACCACCGTAACGCTGCCTTCCGAGCCCAGCAAACCGACTGCATCTTCTTCTTTAACCATGCGTATAAGTTCCGCTTCGCTGTCCACAACGGTTGAGTAGCTCCCGGCATCCGAAAGATTATATGAGACAACGCTGTAGCCGTCCCCTGACGCATTTTCCGGCAGTGCAAAATTAACAACGCCAACAATGATGATCAGCGTCGATGATATGACCCAGAAAAGGGCATTTGTCAGCAGTCGCCTAAAATCAAGAACGCACAGAGCCAGTATTCCCTTCATGCTTTCAGCTCCTTTCCGGTTACACGCAGGAATATCTCTTCTAGCGTCGCCTCCTGCGAGTGGATCTTAACCGGGGTAACACGAAGAAGGAAAGCTGCCAGGTCAGCTCGCTCATTCATACTGAAGAACCGGCTTTTTTCAGCCCCGTCTTCTTCATATACAACACATACATCCCGTTTCCCGTATGCAAGCTTCAATGCCTCCGGCGAGTCCATTGCAGCGATTCTGCCTTCGGATAAAAACGATACTGTATCGCAAAGGGAATCCGCAAGATCCATGTTATGCGTCGTCAGGAAAACAGCTGCGCCGGCAGCCCTCTGTTCACAGATCAGTTCCCTGATACCTGCTGCCGTAGACGGATCAAGTCCGCTTGTCGGTTCGTCAAGAAACAGATATTTCGGTTTGTTGATCAGCGCCCTTGCAAGCGTCAGCCGCTGCCTCATGCCTTTTGAATATTCGTCGGCTTTTTTATGTGCCGCATCACGAAGCCCTACTCTGTCCAGGATCTCCATTGGGTCCAGCGTCGGCACGGAAAAAAGGGCTGCGAAATACTTTAAATTCTCATAACCAGTCAGTGTTGCATATACATTGGGCTGTTCAAAAGATACGCCAACCTGATTGAAAAATTTTGTTCGAAGGGTTCGGATTGACCTGCCGTCATAAAGGACTTCTCCCTGCTGCAATGTCAGGAGTCCCGTCATGATATTCTGAACAGTCGACTTTCCGGCACCGGAAGGTCCCAAAAATCCAAATATTTTCCCGAAATCCACAGAAAAAGAGATATCAGATACGGCAAATTTGCCCTTGCCGTCATAATCATGAGACACACCATTCACGGTTATCATAACTTCACCCCCCTCGTTGACCGACCGGTCTACAATCATGCTATCACGAATAGACCGGCTGGTCAACTCGAATATTTCGTGTTCCTCCGACGGCAACGAATTTTCAGAAAACAGCTCATATAATATCCATACTGCTCTCACACTTTTTCATCACATCTTTGAAATATACTGAAATCATCACACAACGCATAGGAGATGATTCATATGAAGAACCTGCATATACAGAAAATAGCCGCTCTTGCCGGCATATTGACTCTCGTCATATCTATTGCTGCCTGCAGCACTTTAGTAACCTCTGATAATTCCGATGAAGCAGTTTCGGATAGTACTTCGGTTCAGTCTGTTTTGATTACCCAGCCAACCGAAGAGCGGCCGGATGCTAAGCAGGATACCGATCCGAACGCAGAAGCAGTCACGGTACTGGCAGCGACTTCCCTTACAGGATTTGGCGCAGCCGGAGCCAATTCTGATACAGAACTGACGATTGCTGACATGCTGACCTACGCGATCGAAGATGAGTATCTGGCACACGGTGAATATGAATATATTATTGAAACATTCGGCAGCCAGAGGCCGTTCAGCAATATCATAAAAGCTGAAGAAACACATATAAGCATGCTCGAGCCCCTGTTCGAACAATACGGAGTAATACTTCCAGCGGATCAGTCCGGCGATCATCTGATACTCCCGGCTGACATATCGGAAGCACTCCAGGCCGGTGTACAGGCGGAAATCGATAATATTGCCATGTATGACACATTTCTTAGCCAGGACTTACCTGAAGATATAAGGCAAGTATTTATCGATCTTATGGAAGCTTCGGAAAAACACCTCGAGGCATTCCAGCGCGGTACAGGCCGATAATTAAGAATAAGTAAATGAAAGGTTGGAACAAATGGAAAAAACAGTACTTGCATCCCGTAAAGCCAGTCAGAAAATTCGATTCAGCGTCCAAATCATCTTTTTTGTCCTGATTGCACTGACGGCACTGAACAGTTATCTGGAAAGCATCGGCATTGTCATCCCGCTCGTGTCACAGGCATCCCTTCATTCTCTCTGCCCGTTTGGCGGAGTCGTCACAATTTATACACTGGCAACAACCGGCAGAATGGTGCAGAAAGTTCATGAGTCATCACTGGTACTTCTGGGACTGGTCGGCATTCTATCCGTATTGTTTGGACCTGTTTTTTGCAGCTGGATGTGCCCCTTAGGCTCCATCCAGGAATGGATCGGGAAAATAGGCCGTAAAATCTTTAAGAATCGGTATAACCATTTTGTTCCCGCTAAAATCGAGCGTTATCTCAAATGGTTTCGATATGTAGTCCTTGTCTGGGTGATCTATGTAACAGCACAAAGCGGTCAGCTCCTTTTTGCCAATGTCGACCCCTATTACGCCCTCTTTAATTTCTGGAGCGGTGAAGTCGCAATTCAGGCGATCATCGTATTAGGGCTTACCCTGGCTGGCGCTTTATTTATCGAAAGACCCTGGTGTAAGTTCGCCTGTCCTCTCGGAGCCCTGCTTGGCCTGACGAATCTGTTCCGGATCTTCCGCGTACGACGTACGAAATCGACCTGCATCAGCTGTAAAAAATGCGATAAAGCATGTCCAATGAACATCGAAGTGTCCGACAGTTCCATCGTGCGCGATTTATCCTGTAACTCGTGCCTGCGCTGTACATCAGACAATGTGTGTCCGGTTCCGGATACAGTCAATCTGAAGCATTAAGGGGGGCATAAATATATGAAAATTCGAGCATTCGGCCTTGCAGTTTTCCTGATCGTCTTCTTCTTCGGAGGAATCTTTGTAAGCCAGCAGCTAGGCTGGTGGAAAACGACTTCACAAAAAGTACCGGTTACCATCCAAAGCGGGGATTTTGCCGGACAGGCAGACCCTATGGATATCCGTGGTTCTTATACATTTATAGAAATAAGCGAAAATTTCGATGTTCCCCTTGAAGACCTGGGCGCAGCATTCCAACTATCGGAAAGCCAGGCATCAGCCTTCAAGGCAAAAGATCTGGAGAGTATTGTACTGGGAGATGCGGAACAGGATATCGGAACGGGTTCAATACGTATGTTTGTCGCCCTTTACATCGGCATGTCGCCGGAGGAGATTACGGTAAGTGATTTACCGCAGTCAGCCATAACGGTTCTTCTCGAAAAGGGGAGGCTCAGTGACAGTGCACGGACATACTTAGACGAGCTCAATGCTTAGTAATGCCTGCCAGCTGAATTGAATGCAAAATTTCAGAGTCCGGAGCAAGTCCGCAGATTTCGTTCAAAATGTACGCCTCATATTCTGCTCCGGTTAATGTAATCCGGCTCTTTAGGATCGGATCATCAAACTTCAGCGCTGCCGCCATACCTATATATATATTCTTTGGATCGATACCATGTCTGAGACAAAGTCTGACTGCCCCCATAAACCGGTCGTTGGGAGACATCTTCCTGGCTATGTCCCGACCAACCCGCTCAACGGTGTCTCCCAGCTGCCGGTTGCCAAACCGTGAAATCAAGTCATCCACGTGCTCCTGCAAATCTTCGAGTGGGTAATTATGTTCCGCGGCAAGTGCCCGGGCGGATTCCAGCATGGCGTTTCGGGCAATCTCTTTTACTTCTTTATCCTGGATCGCCTGCCATATATATTTGAACCCCTTGCGGGCGCCAAGGTAAGCCGTTACCGCATGCCCCATATTGTGAATATAGAGCTTGCGCTGAATATAGACTTCAAACGGGCTGAACGGAATCATGTTCACAATATCAGGGATCTCACCGACAAAGGCGTCTTTATCAACAGGCAAAGTGCTGTAGGGCTCCACGCAAATCCGAAGGAGATTACCCGCCTGCATTTCCCGCGTCATCACCGGTACCATTCTCCCGATGGATGCCTCCACAAATCCGACATACCGGCTTACAAATTCTTTTTCTGTCTCACTTAATTCTGCACGAATCAGTGATGCAAGGTATTTATCCCCGTCCAGTAAATTCTCGCAGATTATTATGTTCAATGGATTCCAGTTCCGGTTTTCCCAGCGCTTCTTAAGGCCGCCGGCGATCGGCCCGGCTATATGGGGCAAAATATTAACGCCGACAGCAGTCGCCATAATGTCTGCCCGGCTTATTTCCTCAGCAATTGCATCCATATCCTGGCCGTTAACCGCGCGGGCATTTTCAATCTTCAGTTCTTCGTTCCCGGTGTCCGTCACGATATTAACGGGATACGATCGATCTTTGTTCAGCTGATCGACAATCTGCTGATTAACATCTATAAATATCACTTCATATCCGGACTGCGAGAACAGCTGGCCCATAAATCCCCGGCCAATATTCCCCGCTCCATATTGTACTGCCATTTTCATATTTTTCCTTTCGGCATCAGACCGGCATAAGACTACACGGATCTCTTCTCTGCAGCATACGATGCATACAGCTGCCTGACATCAGATAAAGGCCGCATGCCTTCCGTTGCTCCTTCCCGTGACAGTGAACAGGAAGCACATGCAATTCCCATCTCAATTGCCTCGGCAAGGGTTTTTTCGTGATATGCGGCATACAGGATCCCCGAACAGAATGCATCGCCTGCCCCGACCGTTCCTTTGATATAACCATCCTCAAGCGGCAGACTTTCAACTTTGACATAATTCCCGTTTTGATCACGGCCATAGGCGCCTTCCGGGCAATGAATAACAGCCCACACCGAGACGCCCATTGAGAATAATTCATCTAGAGCTTTTCTCATGTTATATTCCAGGAGCTGTCCGGATTCATCCCGCAGAGGGATACCGGTCGTCTGCTGCGCTTCGATTTCATTGATCGTGCAGTAATCCGTGTATTTCAGGGCCGGCGGAACAATTCTGTTAAACCGGCTCCCTTTTTCTGTTACAACGTCTATCGATGTCCTGATTCCGTTCTTCTGCGCGTTTGCCAGAAGCCTCGCCATTTTGGTGCCGTAGACGTCATCTTCGGCATCCAGCGCACCGAGAAGCAGGATATATCCTACGTGGAGTAGTTTGGCATGCACCGTCGTCCAATCGATGTCTTTTTCACAGAAATGATCGTTCGCACCTCTGTAATGAAAAAAAGTACGCTGCTTGTTTGAATTGTCGCTCATCACCAGCGTGAAAGATGTGGTACCTTCCTGTTTTACCCCGGAGCTGTCGATATTACTGTATTTGCCTATTTCGTGTAAGATAAAATCGCCTTCGGCATCCCGGCCGACGATACCCAGTGCAGAAAGGGGCAGCGATGCATCCATCATGGCAAGATCAACGATAACATTGCATACCGCCCCACCGAGGACCCGGGTCGGGCTGTCCGTAATGGAGGTTAATTCGCCCGAACCGGGATATCCGGCAATCGGGCAGAGATTATCAACCAGCATATTTCCGGCAATACAAATACCTTCTCTCATAATTCGCTCCTTTTTGGCCGGTTGTCAGCCATTCATCAGAAGTTTCATAACATACATTTCCAGCGCTTCATAGTTACGTTCCTCAATACACTTATCCTGGAAGCTGTAATCATATTTTGCAACTTTTTCCTCAAGAATCTTGAAAATTTCAAGTGAATTGCTCAGATGCTGCCAGCCGGCTTCATCTTTTGTCGTTCGCATTGCCTTGACATCGAGCCCGATATATTCGCCGTTACTGCCATATCCGTTTTCTACGAGAAGCTTAACCTGATTGAAAGCCTGACGAAGGTTCTCGACACCAAATGAGCGGTCCTGATCGAACTTCAGGCCATTCTGATCATTGAGATGAACGCCCCAGAGCTTGCCCATAGCCAGTGCAAATCCGATTTCATTAGCAGGGTCAAGTCCTGCCAGCACAGCATGTGCCGATTCAAGCAGACCGCCGACGCGGGACGGATCAATGGTAGCTGCACAGACACCCATAACATGACCCATCGTTCCGCAGAAACTGCGGTCTACCGGCTCATTCGGCTTAGGCTCAATCAGAATTTTGATATTCCTGTCATATGCGAGCATCTTATTAATCGCATCAATCAAATATTTGGTGGCCGTAACGGCACTCTTGCTTTCCGCGCAGAGAGTTCCTTCGCGAGCAAGCCAGAGTACGATCTTGTCACACCCGAGGGCATTGGCGATATCAATAGAGCGGTATGCTCTCCACATGGCAAATTCACGGTCTTCTTTACTATTGGAAGTAAATGCACCGTCTGTGCAGTGCGGATCCATCCAAAGCCTGGGGGCAACAAACTCCGCCGCAAGTCCATTATTTTCGAGCAGTTTCCTGACTGACTTTGCCTCTGCAATAATTTCGTCTTCAGTCATGCTGTTCATGTTGGGAACGGCATCATCATCATGAAACTGAACGGCATCGAACCCGAGTTCTTTAAACTTAATAATTTTGTCTTCAAGTGAAATCGCCTTGCGAACTTCAGGACCATAAACATCCGCGCCTTCGGAAACATTCCAGGGACCAACCGAAAATTTAAACTTTGTCATTTATGAATCCTCCCAATATTTTTTTATTTCTTAGCTGCTGATCCGAGCTTTCAGTCAGCAGACAGACAGCTCTTCGTTTTGTCTGCTTATTGTTCATACCGGTAACTTAACAATAGAGTATTTGCGCGTATCATGAGTGCATGATGTTGCGATAAATATTGGATACTTTTGCTATTTGTCTGTTTTTCATCCGTTCCGGAACAGGCGTACCCGATGTATCGGAATGCTGTATACTTCTAATAAAGGCAGAATCATACGATTACCCCTAAGTCTTCCGGATGCTTTTCCAAAGGAGTCAGCCGCATGGAAAATGAATATATTAAGCACATCGAAGGCATGGATATTAAGTGCTTCCTGGTCTCGATCAGCAATCGGATACCTCACCTGCACAGAGATATGGAAATACTCTTTATTCTGGATGGTTCGGTCATTATAAAATTGGCGGACAGTCAGCATATCCTGAAAAAGAACGATATTTTCCTGATTGAACGCAATGAAATCCACAGTCTTTTCAGAACGGATGAAGATAATCTGATATTAGCCGTTCAGTTTGACGTGAATTTCTGTAAGACATATTTCCCGGCTTTTTCCAGAATACACTTCCTGGACAGACACATTATCCCTTCAGAACAGCCGGAGGGCTGGGGAAAATTAAAGACATGTATAAAGGGGATCATATACGCCTATTCAATTAAGCAATCCGGCTATCCTCTGGAAATCATGAGCCTGCTTAATTCCCTGTGCTATAACTTCATAACTTTATGCAGACACGAAGAAATGAACGAAGACATTTTTGCTTTGGAAGAAAGAACGACGAGGCGCCTGTCCCGAATCATCGAGTATATCCACAACAATTATATGAACAAGGTTACTTTGACAGATTTGGCCAAAAAAGAGAATCTGGATATGTATTATCTTTCGCATTTCATCAAGAAATCACTTGGCATGTCATTTCAGCAATACCTCAATAAAGTCAGGCTGGATAAAGCTACCGAACTGATGCTGAACACTAATAGACGCAAGCTTGATATCTGCCTGGAAAGCGGCTTTTCGGATTACCGCTACTTAACCAAGGCATTTGTGAAAGAATATGGCTGCAGTCCGTCGGAATACAAAATCCAGTACAAAAACCACAAAACACATTCGCAAGATCAATCAAATGATGACCAGCATATCGTTGCCGGAATGGAACTGGCGTTTGACAGAACCATGAGTTATCTCAAATGAGAATCCTTACACTGCACCCACTATTTTGTATGCCATGTAGAGTAAATATACACCTACAAAAAGAATACCGGACAGCCTTGAAATTTTTTTATGCAGAAACGAGGGAATAAATAGAAGGACCGTCGTAAAAATCATAAAGCCAATGTCGAGAAACACATCAGGACTGATGACGATCGGGGCCAGGCTGCTGCTAAGTCCCATGACAAAAAGTATGTTAAAAATATTGCTGCCAATTATATTGCCGACAGCGATACCTTCTTCCTTGCGAAACGCAGCGACCAGACAAGTTACCAGTTCCGGCAGTGACGTTCCAAGCGCGATTATTGTAAGACCTATGAATCTGTCACTGAGACCAAGTGTCTGTGCGATAGCGACCGCACTGTCTACTGTCAGGTTACTGCCCAAGACAAGCGCGGCCAGTCCCAGTAAAAGCAGCAGTACAAGCTTCCCCTTGCTTTCTGCTTTTTCAATTGGATCTGCCAATGATCCTTTTCGATCATCATCCGGTCGCGCCTCCTGCTCATCACTGTCTTTGGCTTTCTGAACTGCAGCAAGCTCTTTTGACGATAACCCCAGATATATTATGAAAACCAGGAATCCCACCAGCAAAATGATCGACTCGAATCGTGACAGGATCAGCCCGGTAAACAACATGAGCGCAAAAGCTGTCTGTATAAAAAAGGATATTGGTATCTCTCGTTTTACAACTGGAGCAGCAACTTTAATCGGCTGTATAATAGCTGCAAGGCCAAGAATAAGTGTTATATTTGTTATAGAGCTTCCAATAACATCACCAAGAGTGATTTGATTGGCGCCCTTAATACCGGCAAAAATACCAATTGCTGCCTCAGGAGCACTTGTACCAAAGGCAACAACGGAAATTCCGACAATGAATAACGGAACACCTAATAAGCCTGCCAATTTGGAAGCAGATCCAACAAACAAATCAACACCTTTAATCAGGAGTGCCAGACCAATTATCAATAATACGAAATTCACATTTACCTCAAATCTTTATTTGGGAATAGTTGTAATATTTCTTGTTCTCTGCAAGGGATAAATTGAGCGGTTCCCATTAATTATATACGCTAAACTGCAGACTGCAAAAAACAGCGGCAGATACTGATACCCGAATACCTCTGCCCCTATGAAAATCGGTGCGAAATATGTGTTGGTCGCGCTGCCGAACACAGCTGCATAACCCAGAGCTGCTGCTAATAAGACCGGGAATCCCAGGGGAACCGCAATAGCAGCACCAAGTGAAGCACCGACTGCAAATAACGGCGTTACTTCTCCGCCCTGATATCCTGCTGACAAGGTAATAATGGTGAGCAGCATTTTAAGCAGCCAATCAAAATTATTAACCGTCCCGCCGGCAAAAATTTCGTCAATCAGATTCGTCCCAAGGCCGGAATAACGCCCCATGAAACATACAACAGACACAACACTGACAAAAACTCCGACGATGGCAATTCGCTTTATGGGATTCTTGATCAAGTCGGCAAAAATCCGTTTGGTCTTATGCAGAAGAAATGCAAACAGACCGCCGGCTACGCCAAAAACAAGGCCAAGAACAATTAGTTTCCAAATTGTCGAGTATGTGAAATCTACAGTATCCACGATCGTAACGCTGAACTTTTCGAGTCCGAGGAGGCCTGAAACATAGCTTGCAAAATACGAAGAAATGAGCGAAGGGAATAATGCCTCGTGTATGATTTCGCCTGCTGTTAATACTTCTACGGCAAATAACACAGCTGCAATCGGAGTCCGAAACAATCCGGCAAAACCGGCGGCCATACCGGTCACAAGTAAAATCCTGGCGGCATTTTTTATCAGCAGCTTCTTTCCAAAAAGGTTACCAACCGTCGCACCGATCTGTACCGCAACGCCTTCGCGCCCCGCACTTCCGCCGAACAGGTGAGTCAGCCAGGTACTGATGATAACAAACGGTATCATTCTCTTCGGAATCTGCTCAAGCTCACCATGTCCGGCCTCAAATACCAAAGTCATACCTTTGTCACTGTTAGTCCCGTATTTTTTATAAATATATTGAATCAGCACACCCGCTGCCGCAAGAAATGGGATAAGAAAAATGAAATAGGTCTGTCTGAACGAGGTGATGGAAAGAAGTACAAGCCCGAATCCGGCATCAAGTGCTCCGACAACAACTCCGATAATGGCTGCTAAAACAGCCATTACCAAAATTGGCCAGAATTTGTCAAAAGCATGTATTCCTGTTTCGCGTATTCGGTTAATTCTTTGCATAACGATCATCCTTCTCTGATAATATATCAATAAGAAACTGCAAATATTTCATTATAGTAGTAAAGCTTGCCTTGTATGTCAAATATTCCTATAATATAAGTAATTACTTCGACGTTTGCGGGTCTTCAGTCTGCAGTATACGGGGTAAATAATATGATACAGCCTGCACACATCTCCGAATCAGGTTATGTACTTGCTGTTAATGGCAGCGTTGTTGATGTGTGGTTTGATCAAAAAATCCCCTCTATTCACACAATGCTCTATACCGGTGTAAATCAATCGATTTCATTGGAAGTCCAACTTCAAATTAGCCCCAAAAAAGTCAGGTGCATATCCTTAACTCCGACACAGGGGTTACAGAGAGGCGCGCCGGTAATCAGCACGGGATCACCGCTTTGTGTGCCGGTCGGCCCGGCAATTCTGTCCCGTATGTTCAACGTACACGGTAACGTTATTGATAATCTTCCGCCGCTGCAGACGACACGGAAGAAGTCTGTCAATCAGCCTCCCCCGCCTCTATTCGAGCGTTCAGTCTCTACTGAGATTTTTGAAACCGGCATTAAAATTATCGATGTCCTCTCTCCTCTTGAACGAGGTGGAAAGACCGGCTTGTTCGGCGGTGCCGGTGTCGGTAAGACAGTTCTGTTAACCGAGTTGATTCATAATATGATTAATCGTCATAAGGGCGTAAGTATCTTCTGTGGTATCGGTGAACGGTGCCGCGAGGGCGAGGAACTGTATCGCGACATGGTAACTTCCGGGGTGCTGCCAAATATGGTCATGGTTTTCGGGCAGATGAACGAGCCTCCCGGATGCCGGTTTCTGACAGGAAGCACAGCACTGACAATGGCTGAATATTTTCGCGATGAAGAGCAAAAAGACGTCCTTCTTCTCATCGATAATATCTTCCGCTTTATTCAAGCCGGCGCAGAGGTATCCGGTCTTCTTGGTCAGATGCCCTCACGTCTGGGATACCAGCCAACAATCGGAACAGATCTGGCCAAGCTTCAGGAGCGGATCGCCAATACCCGGACCGGTGCAATCACTTCTATACAGGCTGTCTACGTACCTGCAGACGACTTTACCGATCCGGCTGCAGTCCATACTTTTTCGCATCTTTCAGCATCAATCGTATTATCAAGAAAAAGAGCTGCTGAAGGTCTTTATCCGGCGGTTGAACCGCTCCAGACAAATTCACAGCTGTCTATTCCAGGCGTTATCGGAGAAAGGCATTATAGGATCGCGCGTAAAGTCAGACAAACCCTGGCTAAATATGCTGATTTAAAGGACATTATTGCCATGCTGGGTCTCGAGCAGCTTTCGACAGAGGACCGCGATATAGTGGCACAGGCCCGCCGTCTGGAACGCTTCTTTACCCAGCCCTTTTTCACTACCGAGCATTTTTCAGGTATCCGCGGCAAATTCGTATCCCTCTCGGATTCTCTGGATGGTTGTGAAAAAATTCTTAACAACGAGTTTGCCGAGTTTCCGGAAAGTGCATTTTATATGATAGGTTCCATCAATGAAGTGACTAGAAAAGGCAAGGACACCTGAAAGCACTGCTTAACCCCCGGGAGGAGTCATTATGGATACCATCAGACTCACAGTCAACCTTCCCGATCAAATCTTTGTGCGGGAGACAAACGTCATCCGAATCGTTGCTGAATCGCTTGAAGGTTCGTTCGGGATACTGCCGCACAGACGGGACTGCATGACTGCACTTACGCCGGGCATTATGGTATATGAGATTGCAGGAAAGGGGGAGCAATATCTTGCTGTCGACGAAGGTGTGCTGATAAAGACCGGACTGGACGTGACTGTCGCTGTTCGCAGCGCTGTTGGCGGGCACGATCTCCATATACTCCGCAGCCAGGTTGAAGAGACATTTGTGAGTCAGGGCGAACAGGCGCAGAGCGTGCGTTTCGTACTTGAAAAGATTGAAGACGATTTCATAAGAATGATGAGTGAGCTTCAAAATGAATAAGAAAGAGATACTCTCAAAGCACGAGACCGAGATTATCGGGAAAATCGAAAAAAAATCAGAGCGCAAACTCCGGGCACGTAAAGATCCGGATAATAAGATCTGGCTCGGACTTGGGATGATGGGCCTGGTCGGGTGGTCTATAACCGTTCCGACGCTTGCCGGAATACTGATCGGAATATGGGTCGACAGCATGAAAATCAGCCCGTTTTCCTGGACACTCATGCTGCTTCTGGCGGGACTGACGCTTGGCTGCATTAACGTCTGGTACTGGCTAAGCAAACAGGATAAGGACATTCATGACGAGGAGGATCACCATGACAAATGAAATGCTAATGTTATTCATATCACTTATAGCAGGTATGGTACTGGGCTTTATATTCTTTGCCGGTCTTTGGCTGACAATCAGGAAAGGCGTCACGTCACGGTATCCGGCTGTTTGGTTTATCGTGAGCTTAATCGTCCGCACGGGCATAACGGTCGTCGGATTCTACTTCGTTACTGATCAGAAGTGGCAGCGAATGATTTTTTGCCTTACCGGCTTTGTTCTGATGCGGCTGATTGTTACAAAGAAAGCAAAGTCAGCCAGGGCAACACCGCCGGGCGAGGAGGTGCCGCATGAATATAAGTCCTGATCAGACAATCCTGTGGGAGTCTGAGTATATACATATTAACCTGACAATAGTAACGACATGGGGAATTATGCTTCTGCTTGTCATCATTTCTTTTCTGGTTACGCGCAGGATCAGGGAGGACAGCCATCCAAAGCGCTGGCAGAGTATTTTGGAAACCATTGTTCTGACTATCCGCGATCAGATTAAAGATGTAGGGCTGCAGGATCCCGTTGCATATCTGCCTTTCCTCGGTACAATATTCCTCTTCATTGCCGCATCAAGCCTGCTGACTGTTATTCCCGGATACCAGCCGCCTACAGCTTCTTTATCCACTACTACAGCCCTGGCGGTCTGCGTGTTTGTCGCAGTCCCATTCTTCGGGATACGTTCGCAGGGTCCCGTGAACTATCTGAAGTCGTACTTCAAGCCAACTGCATTCCTTCTGCCTTTCAATATTATCGGTGAATTATCGCGCACCCTCGCTCTCGCGGTACGCCTATTCGGCAATATGATGAGCGGGGTTATGGTAGTTGGAGTCCTTCTGATGGTTGCACCTTTGCTGTTTCCCGTTCTGATGACTGTTCTCGGACTGATCACCGGAATGGTACAGGCATATATTTTCTCAATTCTGGCAGCCGTATATATAGCAGCAAGTACCCAATCCCACGAAAAGACGCGCATCAGAAAGAAGGTCACCTGATCCGCAGTCAGTAAGAAGGAGGAATTATGGACAGTTCAACAGCAATAGCCGTCACCTCTTTAATTGTCGCCGGGTTTACAATCACGATTGGCACAATCGGGCCTGCAATCGGAGAAGGCCGGGCCGTCTCAACAGCACTTACCGCACTTGCACAGCAGCCGGACGCCTCCCCCGTCATCACACGAACCCTGTTCGTAGGACTAGCCATGGTAGAATCAACTGCTATCTATTGTCTGGTTGTGACAATGATACTCATCTTCGTGAATCCATTTTGGAATTACTTTATCGCACTTGCTGCAGGAAGTTAGACGTATGCTTATTGATTGGTTTACCGTTATTGCACAGATAATTAATTTCTTGATCCTTGTCTGGCTGATGAAGAAATTTCTTTATAAACCGATTCTCCGGACAATTGACAGACGCGAAAAACGCATAGCGGACCAGCTGGCCGAAGCAGCGGGCAATCGCGAGGAAGCAGAGCGTCTGACAGTTGAACTGCGGCAAAAAAGAGAAATTTTCGATCAGGAGTATGCCTCACGTGTTGAAGAAATGAACCGGGAGATTCAAACGATACGGGAGGAGCATCTTTCGGTGGTGAGGAACGAGACCACACTCTTGAAAAAGCAGCAATCACATACTATTGAGAGAGAATCCATCGAGTTTGAAAATTCATTTCGGCAGGAACTAGGCAGGACTGTAACCGCAATTGCCAGCAAATTAATGCTTGATCTCGCTGACGAAGCCATCGAAGACAAAATGATTAATGTTTTTCTAGCCAGGCTTTCAGATCCCGGCATGAAACCTGACAGACATCAGCTTGACGATCTGAAGAAGCATCCGCGCATCGTGGTAACGAGTGCTTATGAATTATCGCCTGGGCAGCGCAGCAGGATCGAGACAGCACTGACTGAATGGCTTGCCTCACCGCACAAGATCGACTTCGAGCACGAGCCGAATTTAATTTGTGGTATCGAAGTATGGTTCGGCGGCTATAAAGCTGCCTGGAATATCGCTGATTATCTTCAGACCCTCAAAAAAACCGTCGAATCCTCCGGTGTCCGCTTCCCGGAACAGAATGGGGCTGATCCTATTGGAACAAAAAAACCTTAAAGATGTATATCAGGACACATTTCAAAATATCACCAGCCGGATATCCGAACCCGTCCGGCATCCTGAGCTTTTGGAAGCAGGGCGAATTATTTCTGTGTCTCCGGCTATCGCAAGGGTTGAAGGATTGAATCAGGTCGGTTCGGAAGAATTGGTTCAATTCGCCAACGGCGGCTATGGGATGGTATTCAGTATGGACGAGACTGCAGTCGGTGTTGTCCTTTTATGTGATCATGCTGGAGTGAACGCTGGCGAAGAAGTGTGGCGCACTGGTCGAATTCTAGATATCCCTGTCGGTACGGATCTGCTGGGCCGCGTTATTGATCCTCTTGGTCAGTGCCTGGATCACGGAGGCTCACTTTTTGGAGCTGAACGCATGACCATTGAAAATCCAGCCCCGACGATCATGGACCGCCTTCCTGTTACCGAACCCCTCCAGACTGGTATTAAAGTTATCGACGCGATGATTCCTATCGGTCGTGGTCAGCGCGAATTGATTATCGGCGATAGAAAAACAGGTAAAACCTCCATTGCTATAGACACGATCATTCACCAGAGGGACGAAAACGTTGTTTGTATATACTGTGCTATCGGCCAGCGCTCAGGCTCCGTTGCTCATGTTATTGATGTTCTTCGCCGCAGCAAGGCAATGGACTATACAGTCGTTGTGTCGGCAGAAAGCAACGGACCTGCGGGTCTGACATACATAGCGCCATATGCAGCAACCAGTATCGCTGAAAGCTTCATGAAGAAAGGGAAAGACGTCCTGATTGTTTATGATGATTTGACCCAGCATGCAAGAGCGTACCGTGAACTT
Organism: Mageeibacillus sp. UBA5770; assembly: GCA_002418705.1. The sequence continues at coordinate 37,048 of DIEQ01000020.1, forward strand.
GCGCTGCTGCTGCGCCGGCCTCCGGGAAGAGAAGCTTTTCCGGGTGATATTTTCTATATTCATGCTAAACTTTTAGAACGTTCCACACATGTCAAAAAACATCTTGGCGGTGGTTCTATTACCGCTCTGCCTATCGTAGAAACAGAGGCACAAAACATATCCGCCTACATACCTACAAATTTGATTTCTATTACTGACGGACAAATTTACCTGTCGCCCGGGTTGTTTGCTCTAGGCATCCTTCCTGCCGTTGATGTAGGAAAATCTGTCTCAAGAGTAGGAGGCAAGGCCCAGAGGCCTGCTTACCGTTCCATCGTAGGTGACTTGAAACTTGAGTTCGCACAGTACGAGGAGCTCGAGACATTTGTCCGCTTCGGAGCAAGGCTTGATGAATCATCAAGTCATATCATTGAACGAGGCCGCAGGATCCAGGCCTGTCTAAGGCAAGATGAACATGACACACTTTCCGTCGAAGAGCAGCTCCTGCTGTTGTCCGCCTTGAAAGATGGTCAATTTGACCCAATACCGGTTGATGATGTCCCTTCTGCGGAACAAATGGTGTGCAAGGCTGCAATCCAGATAGACAGGGAATTATCTCACAGGATGCGCAGCACACGATTAAGCGATGATGATCGTGAAGCAATGCTTGCACTATCCGGGCAGGCACTGAAAAATTTCATGCTTCAACATAGAATTGAGGGTCACAATGAGTGATTCTGGTCTGATCCTTAGACACAAAATTAAAATATCCGGGGATATGCACGAAATTGTCCGGGCTGTTAAAACTTTGGCTCTGGCCAATATAAATCAATATGACCATGCAGTACGTGCTATCAGCGGTTATACCAAGTCACTCGAAATTTCGCTGGGTGCCTGCTTCCGATATTTAGAAGCAACAGAGACGGCATCTGAGCGAACTGCAGAAAAAAACAAAAAGAGCTTCACAGCAGTCATATTTGGATCCGATCATGGTCTTGTAGGTTCTTTCAATGACGCCATCGCCTCATTTGCAGGCAAAGAAATCAGGAAAATACCCGGAACTGCAAGTCTTATGGTCGTGGGGGAACGCTTATATCCACGACTGATTGACCAGGGATTTCAAGTTTCCGGTATTTTTCGGGCGCCTGAATCCGTTGCCGCAATTACAAGCATGATAGGAGAAATATTACAAAATTACGATACTTATGATACAAGTCAAAAAAATACCGAATTATATGTATTCTATAATCAGCCTGTCTACGGTGACGAAATGCGCTCTGTATTTCAGCAGATTCTTCCGATTAACCAAAACCTGCGCAGCCGGTTGATGGCACTCCCCTGGCCGACAGAAATCCCGCCTGAAATATTTGGAAGAGTTTCAGATACAACCCGCGCATTTCTTCGAGAATTCATATTTGTCTCACTTTTTAAATCATGTGCCCTGTCTCTCGCCAGTGAAAATTACAGTCGGCTCGAAGCTATGCAAAGAGCAGACAAAAATATAGATGAACTCCGGCAGCACTTGACACTTGAATATAACGAGGCGCGTCAGAATGAGATCGACAGTGAATTGTTTGATATATTATCCGGATCAGATAATACTGCTGTCCTTTAAACGCAGCCCCTGTTCGTGTTTATGACCTTTAATCTGTCTGTAACTGAACAAAAATCTAAATGCAGGTAATTTTTGTTATTCTTATATGTGCGAGGTAAGAATAATGAGTGATTATAACCGTGATGATATTCTCTGTGAAGAAATCAGTGACTATTTAGCTATTCTTCCCCAGATAAACACAGGTCTGGACCAGGCCGAGGCAATCGCGCTTCGTCAGAACGAAATACGCCTCCGTTTACATGCCAGCATCCAGCAGTGGGCGGACTATCGCTGGCAGCTTTCCAACCGGATCACTTCAGCGGATGATCTGGCTAATATTTTGCAGCTTGACACCGATGAACTCGCAGAAATCAACCAAGTCAGCAAACGATTCAGGTTTGCGATATCTCCATACTATTTATCTCTTATTGATCCTAATGATCCAAATTGCCCTATACGGCGCCAAGCCGTCCCATCCTTAGCAGAACTCAACCCCGAGGGTCAGCTAGATCCGATGGATGAAGAACACTCCAGCCCGGTTCCGGGAATTACACGCCGTTATCCGGACCGACTAATTATCAAAGTAACAAACCAGTGCGGTATGTACTGTCGCTTTTGCCAGAGGCGCCGTCTGATTGGAGAGACCGATACAGCGATCGATCCGGCTGTCCTCCGCGAGGCAGTCGCTTATATTCAAAGAAATACAGAAGTCCGTGATGTTTTGATCACCGGAGGCGACGCACTCATGTTGTCAGACGCACAGCTTGACAGGCTACTTAGCGATTTGCGCGCAATACCTCATGTAGAGATCATCCGCATTGGCACGCGAACTCCTGTGACACTCCCACAGCGCATCACACCCGAGCTGGTCGAAATTCTGAAGCGATACCACCCGCTCTATGTTAATACGCACTTTAACTCACCTGCTGAAATCACAATTGATGCCCGAACGGCCTGTAATCGGCTCGCCGATGCTGGGATTCCTTTAGGAAATCAAATGGTGCTTCTTAATGGAGTCAACAATAATAAGTATGTGGTTCGACGGCTCAATCAGCTGCTCCTGACTTTGCGGGTCAAGCCATATTACATCTTCCATCCTAAGACTGTTCGCGGAACCGCTCATTTCTGGGTTCGACTTGAAGAAGGCATTGAAATTATGGAAGGTCTTCGAGGCTACACATCCGGAATGGCCGTTCCAACATATATAGTCAATGGCCCCGGCGGTCTTGGAAAGACCCCGCTGATCCCAAATTATTTGCTGTATATCGGCAAGGACAAGGCAGTGTTCAGAAATTGGGAGAACAAATTCTTTGAAATTGAAAATCATCCGGACAGAGGACTGCGGGATCCGGGTCAGTTTGAATGAAAAATAAATATTCGCCCCGAAAATACAACGGCCGGGAAAAATGATTCCCCGGCCGTTCATAATAAATAAATCTAAAATACGTTTATTGTCTGCCGCGCCTGCTTCGCCTGGATACAGGCTTTCCCAGTATCTCTGAATAGATAATGCCCTTGATCAGGCTGTCTTCCGCCAGGTTCAGCCGCAGCGGGCTGCTTTCCGGGTTCATCGCCTGTATTTCAGGTGTCCGAACGGGTTTGACAGCTTTTTTAGGTACAGCTTTTCGTGCCTGAGGCGCAGCTGGCTCAACATATTGTGTGATCGGTTGTGGAACAGGTACGTTGATCGGTCGACTAGGCGAGCCGCCCTTAATCCGAGCAGCAGCTTCAGGATCGACAAGCTCAAGTACGTCCATCATTTGTCTGACTTGTTCGGCTAGAGTTGCCATAAAAATTCACCACCTCAGCATTCGCAGAACGAAAGAATCAAGTGTGCTCGACAGTTGAAGTATCCGCTTTGCCGGTGCTGGCAATGGCGCCTCTCATCTGAGTGTCGGAAATCACATTCTGCATATTGTAGTAGTCCATAACACCAAGCCGGCCTTCGCGAAGTGCTTCAGCTAACGCTTTAGGTACTTCCGCTTCCGCTTCAACAACTTTGGCACGCATCTCAACAACAGCAGCCTTCATTTCCTGTTCGCGGGCAACAGCCATCGCCCTGCGCTCTTCTGCCTTAGCCTGTGCAATCCTCTTATCAGCCTCAGCCTGATCGGTCTGCAGCTGAGCGCCGATATTACGTCCGACATCAACATCGGCAATATCAATGGAAAGGATCTCAAAAGCAGTACCGGCATCAAGGCCTTTGCTAAGAACCGTTTTTGAAATACGGTCAGGATTCTCAAGGACATCTTTGTGCGTCATTGCTGAGCCGATTGTTGTGACAATACCTTCGCCGACACGCGCAATAATTGTCTGTTCGCCGGCACCGCCGACAAGTCTCTCAATATTTGCACGGACGGTAACTCTGGCTTTTGCCTTGAGCTCGATACCGTCCTTTGCAATTGCTGCGACAAGAGGTGTCTCGATAACCTTGGGATTGACGCTCATCTGAACAGCTTCGAGAACATTACGGCCGGCCAGATCAATGGCTGCGGCACGTTCAAATACCAGAGGAATTTCAGCGCGCTGGGCCGCAATCAATGCATTAACAACATTATCAACATTACCGCCGGCCAGAAAATGAGCTTCCAGCTGGTTGATGTTGACATCAAGTCCTGCCTTGATAGCCTTTATCAAAGGATTAACTACGCGGGTGGGAATAACACGGCGCAGACGCATACCAATAAGATTAAAAATACCGACCTTAACACCTGCAGCAGCTGCAGAGATCCATAACCCGACCGGAACAAAACTAAAAAAAACTGACAAAACAACGATAATACCTGCTGCGATCAGACCATAAGTAAGAAAATCTCCTGTCATGATAGTATCTCCTTTCAATTCGTGCAAAAACCATTACTGAATTGGTTCAACAACAATACGGCGTCCTTCAGTCCGGACAATTTTAATTTTTGTACCATTTTCAATAAATGTGCCGTCAGTTACTACATCAAGGCGGCGCCCGTCAAATTCACCGGAACCTGCAGGGCGAAGTACCGTAACAGCAACGCCTTCCCTGCCTACCAGGTCACTTGTATCAGGAGCAGAGCTGAATCCGTCCTCATGTTTGGCCGCAGACCAGAGAATCAGTTTTTTAGCCAGCCTGCCCTTTTTGGCCGAGCGGATAATAATGAAAAGCGATCCCGCAATCAAAATCAGCAGAATCATTACCATGACAAAGGCTTCAAAAGGAGTCCTCGCTGTCAGGACAATACCAATTACCAGCAAAATAAGTCCGCCAGCCCCGGCTACGCCAAAACCAGGTGTAAAAATTTCAACCACCAGTAATAACAGTCCGACAATAAAAAGAACCGCCTGCAGTGTATCTATTCCTTCTATAAAACTAAAAATATTTAATGTATACAAGATTGTGTTCAATTGAATCCCTCCCTTTCAAGCTTGCCGTTCAAATGGAATTCCATATTAAGTATAAACTTATTAATGAGCGAATACAATTGAACGGTTATCGTCATTTCTATTTTCTTTTTGTTTCCTTTAACTCTATATTAAAAAGCCGTCCAAGTATTTGGACGGCTCCCGGTAAGTGACAATTCTATTTTCTTAACTCTGCCTTTATCCTGAAATAACCTGCTTCGTCAATTTCACCTCTTGCATACCGTTCATTCAAAATATTCATAGCATTCAAGTTATCCTGTTGTTCATAACTATTTGACACCGTTTGCTGTTTTCTTCTGTTTTGTGTCATACCTGCAATCCAATAAATCAATAATCCCAGAAGGATTAATCCTCCAATCTCCACAAAAATACTGCCTCCCCATAGCATATGACTGCTTAGACCGCCAATTCCATAAAACATGTTACCAATCATGAAGTCCACTATCCTTTCAAAGTCCGGCAGACAAGAAGGCTTTCTAATTGCCGTCTTGTCTGCCGCTTTAATTTACTCATTGTCCTTACGTCAATAATTAAACATTGTCATCTGCTTCAATACAGGATCCGTCGCCCAAACCAGTTCCGTTGCCGGCTCCGCGTCCCATTCCCATCCTTCCGCCGAGCCCGGATCCCTGTCCTTCACCGGATCCGTCACGAAGTCCGTTTCCCATTCCATTTCCTTCGCCCGTTCCGATTCCTGTACCGGTTCCATCACAGTCTTCCATACGCACATTCATTTCTGTAAGTAATTCGTCGGCTTGTTCCTGTGTCAGACTTTCATCAAGGACGGCTTCGTCAAGATTCTGCTCATACAATTTCAGTCTTTCATCTTTGAATTCGGCCAGTTTTCCGGCTGCCTGCGCCTGAGCCCCGTATGTGTTTCCGGCCTGACGTTCTGTTATTACTTCGTCCTCACTTTTTCCGGTTAACCCGGATACAATCTCGGCAGGTGTCTGATAATCAACTGCAGCAAATGCTGCCGTAGTTAATCCCATAACAAGGATCGTTACAACGCTAAGTACTAGTAGAATTTTATTCTTTTTCATTTTATTCACCTTTCTTTCTTGCTGTGCCCTCTGGCATAGTCACTAACCTAATACTAATGCGATTATGTACGAAAAATGTGTTAGAAAAAAACGGAATTGTGTTAGCTGCTGAATCGGAACTATCATGCTGTTGATCACAAAGACTTAAATGAAAAACAAAAAAGGCCCGATGATAAATTTCATCGGACCCGTTTTCTTTGTTTCAGGTACAATTTTAACTTTCTATCAGTGGCTGCATCCGCATCCGCCTGAAGTCTCATTTGCATTATGACTATGTCCGGCGCCGCCACAGGCATGACCCACACCGTCAACCAGTTTTGATTTCTTCATGCTGCCGCACTTGGGGCATGCTATTTCATAGCCATGCTTACCGCCTTCGGAACAAGGGGCGACCTCCCATATTTCCTGACAGTCCGTGCATTGGAATACTCTGTTTTTCATCTGATAATGTCCTCCTTCAATTTCAATTGAGCGAGCTTCAACCAGTGCTGTTGCTATCTTTTTGCGGGCAGCAACCAGAACCCGCTGAAAGGTTGGCCGGGTCAGCCCCATTTGCCGTGCACATTCCTCCTGATCATATCCATTCATATCCTTTAGTCGAACTGCCTCCATTTCTTCAATGGCAAGCGTCATGACCTCCCGGCTGCCGGACTGATCAGATACAAAATTACGGCAGACTGGATATTCTTCAACAAGACCACAGCAGCGTTTTCTTGGCATGTCCCCTCCCGATTTGAGCATATGCTCAAATGAATTATACGTGAATCCGAATACAATAGCAACCTGGCTGCTGCAAATTCCGATATGGCTACGCTTATATTTTCCGCAAAAAGACTCCGG
>DIEQ01000046.1 GCA_002418705.1 Mageeibacillus sp. UBA5770
ATATTTTTCGACAAGTCTCCATAACCGGAATTGTTGCCGTCGGTATGACGTATGTTCTGCTTACCGGCGGACTGGACCTCTCTGTTGGCAGCTTACTCGCCGTTACCAGTGTAACTGCCTCAATGCTGATTGTTAAGCAGAATGTAAATCCCTGGATTGCAATGCTTGCAGCGATTCTTTTCACAACAATGCTCGGTGTCATTACAGGACTTATCATTCAGAAGATTGACTTGCCGCCCATGATTGCAACGCTTGGTATGATGACTATTGTCCGCGGATTGTCTTTTATCATTACAGGCGGACTTCCGGTATACGGCTTACCTGCTGCATATGCCATGATCGGACAAGGCTATGTCTGGGTGATTCCTGTGCCGGTCATTATTATGGTGATCGTGTTTATTGTCGGTGCCTTTGTTCTGAATAAAACATACTTTGGCCGCTATTTTTATGCGATGGGCGGCAACCAGGAAGCAGCCCGCCTTGCCGGCGTCAATGTCAACAGAATTAAGGTAGCTACGTATACGATCAACGCATTCCTTTGCGGTATCGCCGGAATTATCCTGATGTTCAGAATCAACTCAGGACAGCCGACGGCTGCGACAGGTATGGAGATGGATGTTATCACGGCAACCGTCCTGGGCGGTGTATCACTTTCAGGAGGAGAAGGCCGGATCACAGGCGTTTTGGTTGGCTGCCTCATCATGGGTGTTCTGTCCAACGGACTGATTATCATGAATGTCGGTGAATACTATCAGATGGTTGTTAAGGGCCTGGTTCTCGTTCTGGCGGTCAGCTTTGATAAGATCAGTCAGAGAAATACCATGAAAAATGTTAGTGTGAAGACAGTGAAGGCGGTGTGAAAAAGATGAAGACCGTTTTGTGCTTCGGTGATTCAAATACTTTTGGAGAAAAAGCATCCGGAGGGCGCTTTGAACGCTGGGAGAGATGGACCGGACTGGTCCAAAAAGAACTTGGTGAAGACTATTACATTATTGAAGAAGGCTGTGGCGGACGCACAACGGTCTGGGATGACCCGATCGAAGAACATAAAAACGGGAAAAAATATTTGATCCCGTGCCTGCATAGCCATATGCCGATTGACCTGATTGTCATTATGCTTGGGACGAATGATCTGAAGAACCGTTTTTCCCTGTCCTCCCTGGACATTACATATTCAATTGAAAATCTAATTCTTTCTATAAACAAAGAGAATTGTGGAAAAGATGGCCGGAATCCCCGCATTCTTCTGATTTCGCCTCCGCAAATAGAAAATCTGACCAAGCTGGCAGACATTCTGATTGGTGCTAAGGCAAAACGGGAAGAGTTAAGCGGTCGCCTGGAGACTTTAGCCGGTGAACTATGCATAGATTTTCTGGATGCAGCAAAATACGTCACGATAGATCCGCAGGATGGCGTACATATGGATCTGCAGGGACATGCTGCATTGGCCAGCGTAATTTCTGAAAAAATTGATCAAATCCTTAATGATGATAAATAAATATTTGCAGGGCAAATAGGCCCATTGATACTTGTGGAGGAGCAATCTATGAATCCATATGAAGAAAGATATCGCCTTTTAAAATCTGAAGCTGAAGAAAAAGGCATTGATATTGAATCTGTTAAATCACAGCTGAAGAGGCAGGTGGTCGAACTCCCCTCGTGGGCTGTCGGTAATTCCGGCACGCGGTACGGTACGTTCAGAGATAAAGGAGCCGCATCGACAATTTGGCAGAAGATTGACGACTGTGCAGAAATCCAGCGGTGCCTGGGGATTACGCCTGTCATGGCCAGCCATACCTGCTGGGATAAGACAGATGACGGACGTTTTGCGCCCGTACGTGACTATGCTGCGGAAAAGGGCATGAGAATCGGGACAGTACATCCCAACACTTTCAGCGGACAGGAGTTCCGCTTCGGATCTATCTGTTCACCTATTGAATCTGTGAGGGAAGCAACCAAAAAGCATTTCAGAGAATGCGTCTCGATTACCCGCGAGCTTGGATCCAAATCCATTGGCATGTGGGTTGCGGACGGAACAAACTATCCGGGACAGGACTCGCTGCGGGAAAGAAAGCACCGTCTGTTTGACGGACTCCAGGCGCTTTATTCCGAGATGGACCCGGACATGACACTCCTTTTGGAGTACAAGCCATTTGAGCCGTTTTTCTATACGACGGATGTAAATGACTGGGGCATGTCCATGCTGATGTGTCAGAAGCTCGGACCGAAAGCCAAAGTACTTGTTGATCTTGGGCATCATGTTGCCGGTGTGAACATCGAACAAATCATTGCCACACTGCTTGATGAACAGAAGCTCGGTGCTTTTCACTTCAACAATCGCCGCTATGCTGACGATGACCTGATTTCCGGAACCGTCAACCCGCTTGAACTATTCCTGATTTTCAAGGAAATCGTTGACGCCGGTGTAGATGGACTCGATAACAGCCTGACCTATATGCTGGATCAGTCACACAATATTGAGAACAGTCTTGAAGGAATTATCTATTCAGTAATGAATATCCAGACTGCCTTTGCCAAGGCGCTCTTAATTGACCGCAAGCAACTGCTTATTTGTCAGGCTGAGAACAACGTTGTAGCCAGCAACAAAATCATCATGGATGCTTTTAATACAGATGTCGAGCCATTGCTGGCGGTTGTCCGGCTTGAGATGGGCCTGACAGACATTGATCCGCTGCATAACCATCGCGACAGCGGTTACTTACAAAAGGTAGCATCAGAACGCGGTGAAGGAATTCTCACGTTAGGGGGAGGGTCATAATATGACAGGTAAAGAACGAATACTGGCAGCCCTTTCACATCAGAAACCCGACAGAGTACCTACCATGGAGTGGGTTCTGAGTGAACCCGTCATGGAAAAGATGTGCGGCACCCGATCGGATATTGAATTTGCTAAGATCATGGATCTTGACGGTATCGCGGTCGGGCTGGACTCGAAAAACATTGTTGTCGACGACCGTCATATTATCGATGAATGGGGCATTACCCGTGTCACATACGACGAATATCCGAATCCGGTCAAATTCCCGATTGAGGATGAAGACGATCTCAAAGATTTCGTTATTCCTGATCCGAATGCTTCATACCGCTTCGATAAAATTAAACATGCTTTAAAAGAAATCGGCAGCGAAAAATGTGTCGTGGCTCGTGTCCGGGATGTTTTTTCCCAGCCCAGGGATCTTATGGGGTTCGAGAATTTCCTGGTCAGCTTCTATACGGAGCCGGATCTTGTCGAATACCTGGTAAAAACAAGTGCGGACTACTCGATCCAGATCTGCAATAATTTGAAGGATCTCGGTCTTGAAGTGATTGTTATCGGTGATGATTACGCCAATAATGATTCCCTCCTGCTTAGCCCCGATATGTTCCGCAATCAGGTGCTGCCGCATCTGCATCGTCTTGTACAGCACGCCAAAAGTCTGGGTCTGAAAGTCATCAAACACAGTGACGGCGACCTGAGAGCCATATTGCCGGAACTTGTTGCAACAGGAATTGACTGCCTCGATCCAATCGATGAACGTGGACATATGCACATTGATGAACTGATCGCACAATATGGCAGCCGGCTTGCGTTCAAAGGGAATATTGACTGCGTCTCGACGCTGGTCGATCAGTCTGTTGAAGACGTGCGCAGACAGACAGCGCGCTGTATCTTACAGGGGTCTTACGCGGGCGGGCACATCATATCATCATCAAACTCAATTCACAGCGGCATCAGTCCGGTGAATTACCGTGCGTTTCTTGATGCAGTTAAAGAACTTGGCAGCTACCCGCTTAACATTCCTTTGCTTGAACAAGTAAGTAAAACAGGAAAATAACGAAACAAATGTATTCGTTGACGGTAATCTGACAGGATGGGAGTGATTGATATGAGCAGACATTTTGCGATAGACCTGGGTGCGGAAAGCGGACGCTGTGTTGTCGGCATTTTGCAGGATGGGCGGCTTGCCCTGGATGAGTTATGCCGCTTCCCGACAAAAGCCATGACTATTCAGGGCGGACTTCACTGGAATATATATAGATTTTACGAGGAAATACTGGCTGGTCTCAGTCTGTATTCTAAAAAATACGGACCGGAGCTCGACAGCATTGGTGTTGATACATGGGGCGTTGATTTCGGGCTCCTGGATAAGGACGACCGGCTTCTGGGACTTCCGTTCTGTTACCGTGATTCGCGAAATGAAGGAACAGAAGATATTCTGGCAAATGGATTAGGCAAAGACCGGATCTATGAGCTGACCGGAATTCAGTTCTTGACCTTTAATACACTGAATCAGCTTGCAGGTGCAGTTGACCGAAAAGAAGTGCAGCCGGAAAAAGCTGCCAGTCTGCTCTTCATTCCCGATTTGCTTCATTTTCTGCTCGGCGCCCGGAAGTGCTGCGAATTTACGGATGCTTCCATATCACAGCTGGTCAATATTCACGAGAAAAGCTGGGATAATAAAATTTTCAATTCATTCCATATACCCACGGCAATCCAGGAGCCAATCTGTTTTGCAGGCGACCGAATCGGGACTATATCCGATGAGATAGCACGTCAAACCGGCATACAGCCGGGCGTTCCGATCGTAGCTCCGGCGGTGCATGATACGGCAAGTGCTGCCGCCGCAGTGCCTGCTGTCGGAGAAAATTGGGCATATATCAGTTCCGGTACATGGTCTCTTGTCGGACTTGAACTCGATAAGCCTGTAATCAACGAAGACAGCTTCTCCATGAACATCTCAAATTCGGGGGCTGCTTTTGGGAAATCCCTATTTCTGAAAAATGTAATGGGCCTGTGGATTATTCAACAGTGCAGAGTAGCCTGGTGTATTACGCAGCCGGATCTTACTTACCCTATGATCGAGGATCTGGCCGCCCTTGCGCCTGCACATCAGGCATTCATTGATCCCGATCTGGACTGTTTTTTCCATCTCGGCGATATGCCGCAGAAAATCTGCAAATATCTTAGGGCCAGCCATCAAGGATCATTTGATCCCGATGACATCGGTTCAATTGCGCGCATTGTTTTTGAGAGCCTGGCTCTGAAATACCGATATGTTATGGAGCAGATCAGTCATGTCACCGGCAAGAAGCTTGATGCCATTCACATCGTCGGGGGAGGCTGTAAAAACCTGCTTCTGAACCAATCTACAGCAAATGCGATGCAGATTCCTGTACTGGCAGGTCCTGCTGAATGTACCGCTATGGGCAATCTCCTCATGCAGGCATACGGATGCGGGCTGCTTGCGTCTCATGAAGAGATTCGTACTGTTGTAAGGAACTCAGAAAATATCCGGCAGTTTGATCCGCAGGATGGAACAAATTGGCAAGTCGCGTATCAGCGCTTTTTAGAGATTATTCAAAACTGACTCAAGGGAGCAGTGAATTATTATGATAACTTATGTGGATTTTCTTGCTGAAATTTCACGTCTGCCTGTATATGATACACATGAACACTTTATGCCGGAATCAGAACTTGCAGAGAATTCTCCGGATTTTTTCGATCTGCTTTTCCCCTATATCTGTGATGACCTGATGAGTGCAGGGATGTCAGGGGACGCACTAAAATCCCTGCGGGACAGGAATCTGCCCTTTCATCGCAGATGGGTAATTTTTGAATCGTATTATCCATATATCAGGCATGGCTCTTATTTTCGAGCTCTTAACAAATCACTCACAGCTATGGGGATGAGCAACTTCGATGAAGCCGGTGCGCTGGCGCTGAACCGATATCTTACAGAACAATGTAAAATCGGATGCTATCAAAAGCTCGCTGCAGAACTCGGTATCGTTAAAACAAACGTGATACTGGATGACTATAGGCTCGCAGAAGGTTATGATTCTGATCTGTTTGCGTGCATACCGACGCTCAGCATGTTTTGTCCTGCCAATAGCAATGACATCAACCGTATTGAGGATATCTGCCATCAGCCTGTAAACGAACTTCGTGATCTTGATAAAGCGCTTGAAAATCTCTTCCTCGATTATGAAAAACATAATATTCGTGCTATCAAGCTGGGAAGCGCATATGTACGCGAACTCGATTTTAAAGAAGGCGATCCTGTTAATGCTGCACAGGTCTTGTTAGATTTGAAAAATGGCATGGCGTGCAGAAAAAATAGTCTGCAGCTAGATGAAAAGATCGTGGATTTTGAACGGATCAAACCATTGGATGACTATCTGATATGGAAGATCCTCACATTGGCCAAATTAAGAAAATTCGACGTGCACATACACACCGGGCTTCACGCCTGGAATTATAATAATCCGACACGCTGTCATGCCGACCGTCTTCAGCATGTTATTTCTTCATTCCCCGATATCCGGTTTGTCCTTCTCCATGCAGGAATTCCGTATATTGATGATGCATTACTTTTAGCTAAATATTATCCCAACGTCATCTTAAATCTGACCTGGACACATATAATCGATAGGGTAAAGACACAGGAACTCATCGAGAGAATTCTCGAAATGATTCCGGTCAATAAAGTCCAGGGGTTCGGCGGTGACTTCCTATATCCTCAAAACGTACGAGGTAACCTGGAAATGGCGCGCGAAAATATTGCAGCCGTCCTTTTTAAGAAAATCACAGCAAAAGAAATGACATATGCAGAAGCAATTCAGGTAGCTGCATCATGGCTTGTGTTCGATCCAGAGGGGCCGCATACCTGACTCTATTTCTGCACTGCCGGATTCACCCAACTCAATTTCAAGTCCGCGTTTTCGCTGTCAATCGTAACAGCGGAGCCGTCCATAATATCACCGCTGATCAGGGCTCGTGCGATGAGTGTCTCCACATGCCGCTGAATGAACCTGCGCAGTGGTCTTGCTCCGTAAATCGGATCAAAGCCTTCGCTGACGATGAATTCAACCGCCTTTGGTGTCAGGGTAATTGAAATATGGCGGTCTTCCAATCGCTGCTGGAGCTCTTCAATCATCAAATGTACAATACTGCCGATTTCTTCCATGTTCAGCGGTTTGAAGAATACGGTTTCGTCAACCCTGTTCAGGAATTCCGGCCGAAAATGCATGCGTAATTCCGCCATGACTTGTTTCTGGACGGCATCAGAAATTTCTCCGTTTTTGTCGATTCCCTCAATCAGATAGGAAGATCCGATATTGGATGTCATGATAATAATGGTATTCTTGAAATCCACTGTCCTACCCTGCGAATCGGTAATCCGGCCGTCATCGAGTACCTGGAGAAGCACATTGAAGACATCCATGTGTGCTTTTTCGATCTCATCAAAGAGAAGGACTGAGTAAGGTTTTCTCCGAACCGCTTCTGTTAACTGACCTCCTTCTTCATAACCGACATAACCGGGAGGCGCGCCTATCAATCGGGACACCGCAAATTTCTCCATGTATTCGCTCATATCAATTCGGATCAGATTCTTTTCAGAATCGAAAAGGCTCTCGGCAATCGTCTTGGCGAGCTGTGTCTTGCCGACACCTGTCGGACCAAGGAAGATGAAGGAGCCGATCGGCCTCCTGGGATCCTTGATTCCCGCGCGTGCCCGGATTATTGCATCGACCACCCGATCAACCGCTTCATTTTGACCTATGACCCTACGATGCAGTATTTCTCCGAGGTGTAGCAATTTCTCCCGCTCGCCCTCGACCAGTTTCGCGAGGGGAATCCCCGTCCAGCGCGAGATAATACGGGCAATTTCTTCTTCATTTACATCTTCACGAAGAAGTGTCGTTCCGTCCGATTTCGCCTTCAGCTTCTTTTCTTCTTCCTTGAGCACCTTTTCTAATTCAGGCAGGCGGCCGAATTTGAGTTCAGCTGCCTTGTTCAGATCATATTCGCGCTCTGCTTTTTCGATCAGCTGATGCGTCTGTTCCAGTTCTTCCCTTATTTTCACCACGTGGTGAATTGCGTTTTTCTCGTTTTCCCATTGCGAAGTCATCGTAACCATTTTTTCTTTCAGATCAGCCATTTCCTTTTGCAGGTTGTCCAGGCGATCCTTACTTGCGTTGTCGGTTTCTTTTCGCAGGGCGGCTTCCTCGATTTCCAGCTGCATCATCCGCCGGGAGACCTCGTCAAGCTCAGCCGGAAGTGTGTCCATTTCCGTCCGAATCAGTGCACATGCTTCATCCATAAGATCAATCGCCTTGTCCGGCAAGAAACGGTCCGTAATATACCGGTTGGACAGGACAGCGGCGGATACCAGTGCATTGTCATGGATTTTTACGCCGTGAAATACTTCGAATCGTTCCCTTAGTCCCCGCAAAATTGAGATTGTATCCTCTACGCCGGGTTCTTCGACCAGGACCGGCTGAAATCTTCTTTCCAATGCCGCATCTTTCTCAATATTTTTGCGGTATTCGTCCAAAGTCGTTGCGCCGATACAGTGCAGCTCACCCCTGGCCAGCATTGGTTTGAGCATGTTGCCGGCATCCATGGAGCCCTCAGCCTTTCCGGCACCGACGATGTTGTGAATTTCATCGATGAAGAGAAGAATCTCGCCGTCACTGCTCTTGATCTCCTGCAATACAGCTTTTAGTCTTTCTTCAAATTCACCGCGGTACTTTGCCCCTGCAATCAGGGCACCCATGTCGAGCGAAAATATCTTTTTATTTTTCAGGCTTTCCGGTACGTCACCCCGGACAATCCGGTGAGCAAGGCCTTCCACAATGGCAGTCTTGCCAACGCCTGGTTCTCCGATAAGAACAGGATTATTCTTGGTTTTTCGCGACAAAATCCGAATAACATGCCGAATCTCGCCATCACGCCCTATGACAGGATCGAGCTTATTGCTTCTTGCATCTTCAACCAGCTCGTGCCCGTATTTTGTCAGGGCTTCATAGGAAGACTCCGGCGTATTGCTGGTTACCCGCTGATTGCCCCTGACTCGTGTCAGTATCTGAAGTACTTTTTCGCGCGTGATCTGATAGGTCCGGAAAATTTTCCCAAGTGGTGTGCTTCCGGCTGTATCAATGATTCCCAGGAAAAGATGTTCGACCGATATATATTCGTCTTTCATCCGGCCGGCTTCGTCTTCTGCTTTGACCAGAACATTATCCATCAATCGCGAGACATATATTTTCCCCGGCTCCCGTCCCGGACCTGAGACCCGGGGCTTGCCTTCAAGAATGTTTTCCACTTCACGGATGATGTGTCCCGTATCGACACCCATAGCTTCTAAAATCCGTGGCAGCAGGCCATCCTGCTGCTCGAGAAGTGCAGCCATCAGATGCTCGACATCGACTTCCGTGTTTCCGTATCGAATCGCTTTTGTTTCTGCCTGGTGCAGTCCTTCCTGGGATTTTTGTGTTAATTGATTCATATCCATATTTATCGCTCCTAAACATCATTAGCGTGGTCAATTAATACTTCTGACGCTCCAATTCATCTTCCATAGCTTCGAGTTTGTCCAACAGTTCGATAATAACGGCAGCTCCGGACAAATTTACACCAAGAAAATTACGAAGGCGCTGAATTTTATATACTTTCTCAACATCCTTTTGGGAAAGCATTCTGTTTTTTGGCTCGATTATTCCAATTGCGGCCAAACTCTCCAGCAGCACAGGCTGAAACGGCAAATCATCCATTAAAAAAGGGTGATCCTGCTTTTCGGGATCCGGATTATACCGATATATCTGCAAGTAATAATTATTCACGGTCCGCACACTTCTTTCCTGAGTTCGGCCAGCTGCCGGTACATTTCCAGCTCGCCCGGTTTAAGGGAAGCGGGTATGTCGATGGTGATTTTTACATATTCGTCACCGCGGCTCCCGTCTTTATCCATCCAGCCTTTTGATTTGAGGCGCAATTTTTTCCCGTTATGAAACATGGGAGGTACTGTCATCAACACCTCGCCGTCGAGGGTGGGCACAGAAATCTGACAGCCAAGGACAGCCTGCTGCGGGAAAATTTTGGCCGAAGTCTCAAGCGTGTTGCCTTTGAGCGAAAAATGGGGATGAGGAAGGATCCGTATTGTCAGAAGGAGATCGCCTTGCATATCCTTTGCAGAACCTTCACCCCCCTGACCCTTGAGCCGGATTTTACTCCCCTCCCTCACAAAAGCAGGGACATTTACGTCAAGTTTCTTCTCGGAGGACTTGGTTCCTGTTCCCCCGCAGCTTCGGCATATGCTCTGGCCGGTTATTCCGCTTCCGTCGCATGCGGTGCAAATACCGCGAAAAGAGAAGTGGAGCGACTTCTGGCCGCCATGATAAGCCTCTTCCAGGGTAAGGTCGATCCAGCCCTCCAGATCCTGGCCGCGGACATTACGTGTCTGTCGATAGCCGTCCCGGGGGCTGCCCCCACCGGCTCTTCCAAACATACTTTCAAAAAAGTCGCTGAATCCGTCGATGTCCGCTGCATTCCAGGTCTGCCGCTGCGCGCCTCCCCTGTCCGGCTGCTGCCACTCGCGCCCGCTGCGCCCGTTCTCTCCGAGGAGATCGTACTGCGCCCGTTTTTCCGGATCGCTTAATACCGTATAAGCTTCGTTGACTTCCTTGAATTTTTCTTCCGCCTCCGACTTATCGCTTTTGGTGTGCAAATCGGGATGATATTTTCGGGCCGCCTTGCGATAGGCCGCCTTTATTTCGGATTCGGTGGCTTTGCGGTCAACTCCCAGGATTTCATAGTAGTTTTTGAATGCTGCGCTCATATTATCATCATCTATTTCTCAGTGAATTCAGCATCGATGACATCATCCGGGTCATCGGGATGATGGGGAGGGGTGTCATCGCGCGGAGGTGAGTCTGTTCCGGAACCGGATGCTGATCCGGAGCTAAACGCAGATGCAGCCTGGGTCAGGTCGCCGGTGAGCGTTCGTATGCGCTCGATGGGGGCATTCTCTTTAAGAGCATTTCTGGTATCAGTCAACAGCTGTTCCAACCGGATTTTCTCATGGACGGGGAGCTTGTCTCCGGCTTCGTTTAATTGGCGCTGTACCTGGTATACAGTCGAATCTGCCGCGTTTCGAACTTCGACTTCCTGGTGCCGCGCCTTGTCTTCGGCTGCGTGAACTTCGGCATCATTGACCATACGGCTTATTTCTGTCTTGTCCAGACTTGTCGAACCCGATATGGTAACGGTCTGCTCCCTGTTGGTTGCCTGATCTTTGGCACTTACTTTTAGAATTCCGTTGGCATCGATATCAAAAGACACTTCAATCTGCGGTACACCCCTGGGTGCAGGAGGTATGCCGTCGAGCTTGAACTGCCCGAG
The DNA here is from genome assembly GCA_002418705.1 of Mageeibacillus sp. UBA5770. The sequence goes on from DIEQ01000046.1 coordinate 11,186, forward strand.
AGAGCGGTTGTCCCTGGCAAATTCGCGTTCACCCTGCAGGACATTGATATCAACGGCGGGCTGATTGTCTTCGGCTGTTGAAAAAATCTGGCTGCGCCTTACCGGGATCGTTGTATTACGTTCAATGATTTTTGTAACAACACCGCCAAGGGTTTCGACGCCCATAGATAGAGGAGTTACATCTAAAAGAAGAATATCTTTAACCTCTCCGGCTAAGACACCGGCCTGAATGGCAGCACCGATAGCGACCACTTCATCAGGATTCACGCTCTGGTTTGGATCGCGTCCCATCATAAGCTCGCGGACGAGAGTCTGGACCGATGGTGTACGGGTTGATCCGCCAACCAGAATAATTTCGTCTATATCCTTTGCCGTGAGTTTGGCATCTGCAAGGGCGGAGAGAACCGGCTGACGGCATCGTTCTACGAGGTCATGTGTCAGGTCATCGAATTTCGCACGTGTCAGCTTCATGTCAAGATGTTTGGGGCCGTTGGCATCTGCTGTAATAAAAGGAAGACTGACCTGTGTTTCCTTAACGCTTGACAGATCAATTTTTGCTTTTTCAGCAGCTTCGGTCAGACGCTGCAAGGCTTGCCTGTCCAACCGCAAATCAATGCCGAAATCTTTTTTAAACTCTCCTGCAATCCAGTCAACCACTGCTTTATCATAATTATCACCGCCGAGGTGGGTGTCGCC
>DIEQ01000118.1 GCA_002418705.1 Mageeibacillus sp. UBA5770
AAAGTCCTGTAATGATTCATCGATGGCGATCAATCTAACTGTGTTTGCAATAGCAGGCCTGCTCTTTCCCAGCTTCTTGGATAATTGTTCCTGGGTAAGTCCGTGTTCCTTCATCAGTCTGTCCATTGCATATGCTTCTTCTAACGGGTTCAGGTCCTGCCTCTGTATGTTTTCAATCAAAGCCTGCTCCATTGTCTGAAGATCTGTAAGATCACGGACAATGGCCGGTATTACGGTTAATCCGGCGAGTCTTGAGGCTCTCCAGCGCCGTTCTCCGGCCACAATATGGTACCCAGTGCCCTTTTTAACTACAATAATCGGCTGTATTACGCCATTTTCATATATAGAGGAAGCCAATTCCTGAAGAGACTCTTCATCAAATCTCTTTCTTGGCTGATCTCCATTCGGGTTAATATCTGTAATTTTGAGTTCTACTACAGAGTCTTTCAGTTGCTCGGGAATACCCTCTACAGAAAGAAGTGCGCCTAATCCCTTACCTAATCCTTTTGAAGCAGGTCCCATTTTATCCACTTATATATAGATCTTCATCTATATATCCTTTCATCATTCAATCGATATTCGAGATTACTTACTTGCTCTCTTTATTACTTCCTGTGCCAATTCATCGTATGCTCTTCCGCCACGAGACTTTGTGTCATACTCTGCAATTGTCTTTCCAAAGCTAGGTGCCTCAGCCAATCTGATATTTCTAGGAATTACTGTCTCAAATACTTTATCTCCAAAATATTTTCGAACTTCTTCTGTTACCTGACGTGTAAGTTGTGTTCTTCCGTCAAACATCGTGATAATAACACCAAATATACCCAAAGTCTGATTTAAGTGCTTTCTAACAAGGTTTATTGTGTCTACGAGCTGCGTTAGGCCTTCGAGCGCATAATATTCGCCTTGAATCGGCACAATTACGTCAGACGATGCTGCTAATGCATTAATGGTCAAAAGTCCCAGCGACGGAGGGCAGTCAATCAGCACAAAATCGTAATTTTGCGAAATACTGTCAATTGCCCTTTTAAGGATGGTCTCTCTTGACATTGCAGAAACAAGCTCAACCTCTGCACCTGCCAAATTAATATTAGTAGGGCACATATCAAGATTCTTTCTGTTTGTTGATTGAATTACTTCTGAAATCGGAGTTTCATTAACAAGAAGGTCATATACAGAAGACTCAAGCTGACTTTTATCAAAACCGTAGCCACTTGTTGCATTTCCCTGGGGATCCAAGTCAATTATCAACACTTTTTTGCCATGTTGCGCTAAAAATGCTGACAAATTTACTGTTGTAGTCGTTTTTCCGACGCCGCCCTTTTGGTTTACGATTGAAATTATATTCGTCATTCTTTCTATTTCCCTCATTTCGTAGGTGTTCCTTAAATTTTAACAGATTTAGAAGCTATATACTATGTCGTTTCCTTTACGTTTTCCATTTTATCTAATTTATATCTGTTAATTCCCATAATTGGCATATAATATCAGCTGAATGCCTATATCGGACCCACTTTTATCAATTGTTTCACGTGAAACATTTTATCTGCTCAGCTTCAACACACAATAAGGCTATATATGTAATTATATGCTGCGCTAGTTGTTAGCATTTTAAATGTTCAGGATAACAAAACTGTCAACAAAATGTTTCACGTGAAACATTTTGTTGAATTTGCGAATTTTCACAGCAAAATGAGTATATAGCGCAGCATTTAAACCCAAGTATATATGATATTCCTTTTTACTACTAATTGTTTCACGTGAAACAATTAGAAAAGGGCCGCACTCTTTATTTGAGTGCGGCCCTTTAGTAATTAATTTAATAACTATTCAGAAATACAACAGAACTTATGATTTCTATATGTCGGTTTTCGCGTATTTGGCATTTGCCTGTATAAACTCTTTACGAGGTTCTACTTTATCGCCCATCAGCAGTGTAAAGACTTCATCTGATGCCTGGGCATCTTCGATATGAACCTGGAGAAGTTTACGAGTCTGAGGATTCATTGTTGTTTCCCAGAGCTGCTCAGAACTCATTTCGCCAAGACCCTTATATCTTTGCAGTTTTGGCTCTCTCCATCCTGTTTTCTGCTTTATTTCTTCTACTTCTACTTCATCATAGGCATAATATCCTTCATTTCCCTGGTAAACCCGGAATAACGGAGGACAGGCTATATATACATAACCATTTTCAACTAACGGGCGAAGATAACGGAAAAAGAATGTCAGAAGGAGTGTCCGGATATGAGAACCATCGACGTCAGCATCGGCCATTATGATTACCTTGTGATAACGAAGCTTCGCATCATCAAAATCCTCACCAATACCTGCACCGAGAGCCATTACAACAGGAAGAAGCTTCTCATTGCCGTAAACTTTATCAATTCTTGCTTTTTCAACGTTCAGCATCTTTCCCCATAGAGGAAGTATCGCCTGATATTTACGTTCACGGCCCTGTTTGGCTGAACCGCCAGCCGAATCTCCCTCAACAATGAAAATCTCACAGAGAGAAGCATCCTTTTCCTGACAATCCGCCAGTTTACCCGGCAGTGCGCTGGATTCAAATACGCTCTTTCTACGGGTCAGATCACGGGCTTTCCTGGCAGCTTCTCTTGCACGAGAGGCAGAAAGGCATTTATCCATGATAATTCGTGCAATTGCTGGATTTTCTTCAAGATATGAGGCTAACTTTTCACCAACAACGGATTCTACCATGGTACGGATCTCTGCATTTCCAAGCTTGGATTTCGTCTGTCCCTCAAATTGAGGCTCAGGAAGTTTTACGCTGATAATTGCTCCGAGACCTTCTCTGGCATCTTCTCCCTGAAGATTCTTGTCGCCATCCTTAATATATTTGTTTTTTCGTGCATAATCGTTGATAACCTTTGTCAGAGCAGACTTGAAACCGGTCATATGCGTACCGCCTTCGACCGTTGCTATGTTATTAGCATATGAATAGACATTTTCTGCAAAGGAATCATTATATTGGATAGCTACCTCGATAAAACTGTCACCGGAGCGCTGTGCAATATAGATCGGCGGCTTATGGAGAGCTTCGCGATGACGATTCAGATATTCAACGAATGATATGATACCTCCGTCATAATGAAGATTCTTAACGATTGGCTCTTCTTCGCGCTCATCACGTAAGATAATTGTAATTTCCTTGTTGAGGAAGGCCATTTCGCGATACCGGGTTATCATGGATGAAAAATCAAAATGTATATCAGGGAATATCTCATGATCCGGCATAAATATCGTTTTTGTTCCTGTATCATTGATATTGCATGTACCTATTACACTCAACGGTATTGTTGTAATTCCGCGCTCAAATCCAATGGAAAAGATCTTGCCCTCACGTCTGACTTCTACCGTCATGCTGGCTGCAAGAGCATTTACTACGGATGCACCAACACCATGGAGTCCACCGGAGACACTATATGCTCCGCCTCCGAATTTACCGCCGGCGTGCAGGATTGTATGAACAACTTCAACAGTCGGAATACCCATTTTGGGGTGGTTTCCGACGGGAATTCCTGATCCGTTATCAATTACAGTAACAGATCCGTTCTTGTTGACGGTGACCCATATTGTGTCACATCGGCCTGCCAGAGCCTCGTCGACTGAGTTGGCTACAATCTCATATACGAGATGGTGAAGGCCTCTGAGTGTCGTATCTCCAATATACATGCCGGGTCTTTTGCGGACAGCCTCAAGGCCCTCCAGAACCTGTATATCGGATTCACTGTATGCCGAAGTATTTGAAGTATCAAATTCGTCCTGACCGGCAGCTGCATCTGCTATTTCATCGAGGGAATCTTCCTGGTAATCATCCGTGAGTGCTCTCGGATTATTAGCGAGATTGAAGAGACCGTCGACATCATCATGCCCTTCAGCAAGTGAAGCATAGTAAGCTTCCTTGTCGGCAGCAGAAGCTTCTTGATTTTTCTTGTTTTCGTTCATTTTTAAGTATCCTTCCCTTGTATTGGCATCCTATTTTCTAAAACCTTTAACAAATGCCAAACGTGTTGAAACCATTGGTTTTGTAACATAGTTACATGGACTTTTCCGCACTGTAAATAGTCTTTTTCGGGTGTGCATGCATGTCAGTTATGCGTTTTTTGAGAGTGGCAGTTGATATGGGTGAAAAGTATAACCGGTCGACGGTTACAATAACGGAACGCGGGATTTCTTCCGATACATATTCAACTCGCTCCGCCTTCTCTGCTTCGGCAAGAAACTTTATCATATCTGTCTGTTTGGCTGTTATAGAATCCATGTCAAAGATTCCGATTATAAAACGGTCTGATATGGAATATTCTCCTCCAACATGAACATACATAGGTATCAGTTCCTCCAAATGTGCGGTTTTTGCAGATAAATGAAGGCAAAAACACTTACTAATTATACCATACATATCCCTCTAGCGCCGCGTAACAGTACCCTCGCTGACTTCAAAGAATGAAATACCGGGTGATTGTGTATTTATATTTGTCGATCTTTCTGTCAGTTCGCGCTCGATAAATGAACGGTCCGTACAGGTAATAAAAACTTGTGCGTCTTCCATGTTTGCCAGCAGGCAGGTGCGCCTCCCTGCATCAAGTTCACTGAATACATCGTCTAAAAGAAGGACCGGCATTTCACCTGTTTCTTCACGAAGAATGCCGAGTTCAGCAAGCTTTAATGCCAGTGCAGCTGAGCGCTGCTGTCCTTGGGAGGCGAACGCCCGAAGTCCGTCACCATCGAGCGAAAGTTCAAGATCATCCCTGTGCGGACCTATCCCGGTATTGCCTTTTTCAAAGTCATCCTGATGGGTCGCTTTCCAGCGTTTCAGAAGAAATTTTTCAATATCATCGAGATGATTCAGCGGATCCTTTTGAATTTCTTCCGTCAATAATCCTGATATCGTCCGGTATCTGACAAACAGGCTCTCTTTTCCGCCTGATATCTGTTCGTGTTTTTGTGCTGCCAATATTCTTATTCTTTCGGCAAAAATAATTCGCTCTGCAAGGATTCGTGCCGCAGCCTGTGCCAGTGGGTAATCCCATATTTCCAGTTCACTTTCTTCAAGCAGTCCCAGTTGATGCAGACCGTGTTTTTGACGCAGTAACTTGCTTGTCCGGTTTCGCTGCTGCAATAGCTTGGAATAAGTCAGTAAATCATGAAAGTAGCAGGGTCTGACCTGAGAAATAAGAAGATCCATGTATCGTCTTCTGACTGACGGGCCTTCTTTTATCAAAAGGAGATCTTCGGGAGCAAATATAACGGCATGAAACAGCCCCATAAAGTCGCTGATTCTGTCAAGCGGTACATGATCATGCTCGGCAGCCCGGCGAGCTCTTTTCATGCCTTCAGGGCCGTCTGAGCTGTCGAAGAATGATATGGACAGGCTCTCCTCGTAATAATCATTTCTTCTTGCCCCGGCCGGCAGCTGAGTAATAGCAGGTGCCTCATCCCTGCATACGATAAGATGCTTATACCTGTGGGCAAGCATCTCGAGACGTACCGTATATCCCTGTTCCCCATGATAAATGAGTTCCCTGTCCTTGGAGGTGCGGTGTGATCGGGCGCATGCGCAAAGGTATATTGCTTCAATTATGTTTGTCTTCCCCTGTGCGTTTTCACCAAAGAAAACATTAATAGAAGGCTCAACATCAAAGTCAAGCCTTCTGTAATTGCGGAAATTCTCTATATGTATGGATCTTATTAACATATCTTATCCTGTGTGATCAGCGGCGAAGGGGAAGTACGAGATAGGAGAAATCTTCACCTTCTGTCGGTTTTAAAACACAAGGTCCGTTGCTTCCGTTGAAAATAATGGAGATTTCTTCCTTATCAATGACACGAAGCGCATCAATGAAATAACGGGGATTAAAATCAATATCAATCTTCTCACCGGTGATGCTGACCGGAATTTCTTCACGGAGCGTACCAAGTTCTGTGCTGGCACTGATGACCAGAGTCTCTTCATTGGGCATAGAAAGCTGCACAGGGCACCTTCTGTCCTCTGAAAGGATAATCAGTGATGCTCTCTCTATTGCGTCAAGCATGGCGGCAGGAGAGACCAGGAGGGTCGTATTAGAGGATTTAGGAAGAATGGCGCGGTAATTCATGTATTCACCCTGAATCAGGCGCGATACAATACGAACTCGTCCAGTATCAAAAAGAATATGGTTGGACGAAGAATAAACGACAACTTCTGTTTCCTTGCCGCCAAGGATACGGCCAACTTCATGCAAGGCCTTGCCGGGAATAATAAACTTCATAACCGGAAGGTCCTCACCAAGGAGCTGCTTGCGCAGTGCGAGGCGGAATCCGTCGATTGCAACCATCTCAATGGCAAAACCGTCGCATGTAAAATAACATCCGTTCAGAGTAGGGCGGCTCTCGTCTGTTGATACGGCAAATATTGTCTGCCTGATCATGTCCTTAAAAAGAGCCTGGGGGAGAGTAATCTTCTCGGCATCTGCAACAGTAGGAATCTTCGGATAACCGTCGGCTGACATTCCTTTAATCGAAAAGACGGAGGATCCGCTCTCAATGCTGATCTGCATCTGATTGTTACTCTCAAGTGAAACCTGATTATCCGGCAGCTTTCTTACAATATCACCAAACAGACGGGAGTTGATTACAATGGATCCGCCCTCTGTCACATCCGAATCAAGCTGAGACTCAATACCTGTCTCTAAATCATATCCGGTAAGCTTAACGCCATCCGTGGAAGATGCTTCAATAAGGATACCATCCAGAATAGGAAGCGTTGAGCGTGTAGAGACAGCTTTCTGGACAATTGAAATTGCTTCCATCAGACGATCCCTGGAGCATATAAATTTCATTGGACTACCTCCATGTTGACTTTTTTATAATACCTCTATTATACATAAAAAATTTAAAAAATCAGCTATTTCAGGCGATTCCTCAGATATTTACATGTTTTTCAATGACATCAAACTGTAAAAATTTTAAGCAAAGAGAATGATTGTTTTGTAATCAAATTGCAATAAAATAATAATCTTTCTGACACTTAAGTTTTCCACAATTTTTTGTATACATAAAAATTATATAAATTGAACCGTTGTTTAACGGGCGAAAACGACTACATATAAAAGAAATAAATCTCCGCCCTCTTATTATGGTGTGTGATTACCGTGGAAAAGTCTGAAAACGTCTGGTATGAGGGCGTTTTCCCTGTTCATGAACTGTGATTTCAGAGGGGGATAAGAAGGGGGTTTCGGGCACTCTCCACAATTGGTAATTATCCACATTTTTATACACTAGAAATCACAGGAAGTTATCCACATATCTACAGAAAACTGTGGATAACCTGTCAGGTGGACAGGCGTTTTTTGATTTCTTCAACATCATTTGAAAGTTGAGATGTAACAGCATTGAGATCCGCTGAAACCTTATTGCAAGCATGTATTACAGTGGTGTGATCTTTACCGCCGAATACGTCTCCAATTTTGGGAAAAGTCATATTAAGGACAAAACGGCACAGATACATCGCAACCTGTCTGGGGACTGTGATGTCTTTACTGCGGCGGTTTGAAAGAATCTCGTTAACGGTAACATTGTAAAAACGCGCGACGACTTCCATGATCATCTGGGCAGTCAGCTGACGGCTAGGACGCGGCTGGATAATGTCCTTTAAGGCGGCAGCTGCTACCTCAAGGTCGATGGATCCGGCCAGAAGACTGTAGGCGAGTACGGTATTGAAGGCCCCGTCGAGTTCACGGATATTTGTGGCAATATTTGCTGAGATGTAATCAAATACATCCTCGGGTACATTTACATTGTTTTGCTGGGCGCGCCTTTTCAGAATGGCGACGCGCGTCTCGTAGTCAGGCGGCTGAATATCAACAATCAGTCCTGAAGAGAATCTTGTGCGAAGACGCTCTTCAAGCGAAGCAAGGCTCTGCGGCGGTTTGTCGCAGGTCATGACAATATGCTTGCCTGATTCGTGAAGCGCATTGAAAGTATGGAAAAATTCAATCTGCATCTGCTCCTTGCCTTCGATGAACTGTATGTCATCAATAAGCAGAAGATCAGCACTTCTGTATTTTTCACGGAACTCATCATAAGAAATTTCTTTGATGGCAGAAATGAACTCATTAACGAACTGTTCGCACTGTACGTAGATGACTTTCTTCTCCGGGTGCCTGGCTGTAACATAGTTACCGATGGCGTGCATCAGGTGGGTTTTGCCGAGTCCGGAGCCTCCGTACAGGAAAAGCGGATTATAATTACGTCCGCCGAGCTTCTCGGCAACAGCAACGCAGGCCGCATGGGCAAACCGGTTGCCGGAACCTACGACAAATGCCTCAAAAGTGTATTGAGGATTCATCCTGGCTTCTGTTCTGTGTATATCATCCGGTGAATTTGATGCGGAGTCGGTAACAGCGGGAGCAGCATGCCTGCGAAGTGCTTCGATGATCTCCTGGGAACCGCTGACAGCAATCTGGACATCAATACTGCGTGCACAGACTATGGCAAATGTGTTGGATATGAGATTCTGCCACGGAATGACATAAGTAAATGAAAAAGAATCAGGGACAGACAGGATAAACACCTTGTCGTCTGCAAATACGGGCTTCATGGGCAATATCCATGTCTTTAAACTGACTTCAGAGATCTCGCCTGCCAAAAGGTCAGTTACCTTCCGCCAAATCCCATTCATCTCGTAATCCTGCATAACGCCCACTTTCCTAATCGTGTACCAATGGTACTGGAAACCCATAATCTCATTCCAAAAGTACACCTATGATAGCAGAAAATACATAAGACGGAAAGTATTTTGCCTCTTTATTTTGCTATAATTAGATTATTAAGAACTATCCGAACGAAAATATTCCCTTTGAAGAAGGTGTTTTATATGAAAAATAATATAGATGGCTCAGAGCCGACACAGACAGAAACCGGTACGATCAGAAAAGCCGGTAAAAAAAGAAAGTTTACAGCAATCGACAGGATCCTGCTGGTCCTGGCAACTTTGATGTTTTTGGGAGCCATGGTGCTTTTTGCATGGACACCCGTGCAGAATTATTTGAGAGACCAGAGGACGAAAAATCTGATTTCGAGCATTGAAGAAGGTAATCCGACCATTATCGTTAAAATGGATGAACTCCCAATAAACGGGGAGGAATATGAATCATATGAGACATTTGTGCTCCCCACAGCCGAAGGAACAGATCCACAGCCGACGTTAGCTCCGATCGATTTGCCCGAAGATGTCGTACTGACTGCTTTTGGCATGATAAAGATCGAAAAAATTGATCTCTATATCCCACTCTTAGATGATGCCGGTGTTGTTCCGCTGCGTTACGGCGCTGGAATTCAAGTCAATACAGCTCTTCCGGGCGAGGAAGGCAACAGCGTCATTCTCGGCCACCGCATGAAAGCATATGGCAGTCTTTTTAACAGGCTTGATGAGGTAGCCATAGGTGACACGATTGAAATCACAAAAGTTGACGGTACCGTAATCACCTACATCGTAGATGAAGTCATTCCTAAGCTGGATCCTGCGGAACTTCTTGATTACATAGATATAAATGCCGGCTATGGCGTACAGGTCACCCTGGTCACCTGTACGCCGACCGGTGTCGGTTCACACAGGCTGCTCGTAATCGGGCACATGGCATAGGTATATGACAATATGCTTCTCAGACTTTTCCGGGTCTGGCGTCAGCCTGGTTTCTTTGAGATATTGAGCGACGGTCAGAAAAGCAATATACGTGCTTCTGCTGGAAACTTCTTCCTGAACATGATAAAATGCTGTGTTAAAAGAATTTAAAGATGGGCGCATTCTGTTTATTTGCGTTTTGATTGTGGGTAAATTCTTGGAAGCAAAGGGCATACGGGAGGATTTTATGCAGAAGGCTTGTCTAGTATTAAGTGATGGCAGTGTATTTGAGGGAATTCGCTTCGGAGCAAAGCGAGATGCAGTTTGTGAGGTTGTTTTTAACACCGGACTTACTGGTTATACAGAGCTCCTGACGGATGCGTCCTATGCCGGACAGGCTATTACGATGGCATCTCCGATCATCGGCAACTATGGTGTTTTTGAAGATACTTCCGAGTCTGTGCGTCCCTGGGTAGAAGCGTTTATCCTGCGTGATCTGACGACTGTTGAAGGCGATCACCGACAGGCGGAAAATTTGGAGACTTACCTTACCAGGAATGATATTCCCGGAATTTATGGAATTGATACCCGTGCCCTGACGCTTCTCATCAGAGAGCACGGCACGATGCTCGGCCTGCTTACAGACGGCTCCAAAGAAGAAGTGGATATCATGTCCGCCATGGAGAAAATTCAGTCTTATGACGGATCGCGGCTTGTACCGATGGTAAGCCGTAAGGATGTGCATGTTTTCCCTGCCGGTAAAAAAGGCTGGGATAAGAATAAATATGCTGCTGATGCAGCTGCAGGAAGTCCCACGGCACTTGTACCTGAGCATGATTCCTCGGCAGCATCCGACCAGCCCGCATACCGCATTGCGCTTCTTGATTTCGGCGTCAAACAGAATATTATCTGGAATCTTGTGGAGCGCGGATGTGAAGTGACTGCTTTTCCGTGGGATACAAAAGCAGAAGACGTTCTTGCCATGCAGCCGGATGGTATCTTGCTGTCAAACGGCCCGGGAGATCCGAAGAACTGCGGTCCTGCCATTGAGCAGATTACGAAATTATATAACTCCGGGACGACGGTTATGGGCATTTGCCTCGGTCATCAGCTTATGGCTCTTGCCACGGGTGCCGATACACACAAGCTTCGTTACGGGCACAGAGGAATCAATCATCCTGTAAAGGACCTGCGCGCAGACCGCGTATATATTACCTCCCAGAACCATGGTTATGTTGTGACTGATGAGACGCTTTCAGAGGATCTCTGCGAAATCAGCCATGTAAACATGAATGACGGATCAATCGAAGGACTGCGGTATCTGAATAAGCCGGTTTTCACCGTTCAGTATCACCCGGAAGGGGCCCCCGGTCCGTGGGACAACAATTATCTGTTTGATGAGTTCCTTGCCTTGATTGACGAGACAAAAATGAAGGTGAAGGATTCCCTATGATACATTTTCGCGCCGGCCTTGCGGTTTTCACTGCGAGGGGAATCATCAGGGGTTTACGACTGATCGGAAGAGGTGCAACAACACTACCGGGACGTGTGGCTCTGAAGATCTATCCGCAGATTGTATCTCTGCTGTCAAAAGATCAGCAAATCATTGTTCTTACAGGAACCAATGGTAAAACAACGACAACGCACATGGTCGCAGGAATCCTGCGCTCCCGGGGCTTTGTTGTTATTACCAATGTGTCAGGCGCAAACCTGGCTACCGGTATTGCGACTACCATGATTGAAGGCATCAGAATCCGGCGTCTCGCTGAGAAGGCCGGCAAAAAAACGGTATATGTCATCGAGGCTGATGAAGCTGCCTTTTCAAAAATCTGCGGGCCGCTGCAGCCGAGAGTCTGCGTGGTGACCAACCTTTTCCGTGACCAGCTTGACCGGTACGGTGAACTGGTTCATACTCAGGCATTCATTGCAAAAGGCTTGGATGCTACGGATGCGGCTATTCTTTTAGATGCGGACGACTCTCTAGTTGCGGCCCTTGAAAAGGGCCGTGAAGACAGGGTCGTTTTCTTTGGAATGGATGAGTCCTCAATGACGGGTAACATTGTTACAAATCCAGAGAATTCAGGCATGACCGGGGATTCTTCTTCTGGCATGCCCGGTCTTGGCGAGACGACTTCCGATGCCTCTTACTGCAGTTTCTGTCAGGCAAAATATGAATACCGCGCCAGAAGTTTTGGACATCTGGGCGCTTTTTACTGCCCTTCCTGCGGATATTCACGCAAGGAGCCTGATTTTCTGGTGTCTTACAAAGCCGCATCTGAGCAGGAGAAAAAAGATGCCATGAAGAGGGGGGACGCACTTGTTAAAGGTCCTTCCGATGTTGGCTTTCCTGTGACTCTTACCTATTCCGGCGAGTCTGTCACCGTCGGGCTTCCGATACCCGGCCTTCATAATTTCTACAATACGGCGGCAGCTGTTTCGGCCTGCGTTTTGCTCGGTGAAAAATCCGGTGAGCCGTCTCTTTCTTTTGCGGAATGTGCCAGGGCGATCGAGACTGTTCAGCCGGCGTTTGGCCGGATGGAAAAGATTCCGATCGGCAATAAGTCTTTGTGTCTGCTGCTGGTGAAAAATCCGGTAGGGCTGGAACGTGCCCTGTCGTTTGTTTCCCAGGCCTCTGATGCGGGCGGGATGTATCTGCTTTTGAACAGCAACGACGCCGACGGCAAGGATGTATCCTGGATCTGGGATGTGGATTTTGAATCAAGGACGTATCCGGAGAAGGTTTTCGTATCCGGCGAAAGATACGGTGATATGTATCTGCGCCTTGCTTATGCAGGTATTGATAAGGACAGGATGCAGGCTCAGCCAATGTCGAACTGCGGTATGCTGATAGATGAAGCCCTTGCTCAGTGTGAAGACGGAAAATGCCTCTATATACTTCCGAACTATACCGCCATGCTGGCGCTTCGTGAAATCCTGGTTAAAAGATATCAGCTTAAGGATTTCTGGAAATGATGGAAGGGAGAGCTTCAGATATGCAGGAAAAAATTCGACTCTGCCATTTATACCCGGATCTGTTGAATCTGTACGGAGACCGCGGTAATATTCTGGCCCTCATACGCAGGGCTTCTTTGCGCGGCATTGATTTACAGGTGGAAGCTGTCTCAATCGGACAAAAGTTTGATCCGGATCGATATGATATGATTTTTCTCGGCGGCGGACAGGACGCGGAGCAGAATATTCTCCGCAATGATTTTGTGTCCGTTAAAGGTGCCCAAATAAAAGAAGCCGTAGATAAAAATAAGGTATTCCTTTGCATCTGCGGAGGCTACCAGATGATGGGTCATTATTATGAGGAGCACGACGGCCACAGGATAGAATGCCTGGGAGCACTGAATATCTGGACGGTAGGGAAGAAAAACCGATTTATAGGGGATACTGTTTATTCCTGTGATTTGTTTCCGGAATCACCCCTTCTTTACGGGTTCGAAAATCATAGCGGCCGAACATATCTGGGAGAAGGAGTCCGACCGCTTGCAAAAGTATTGACAGGATCCGGCAATAACGGAGAAGACAAAACGGAAGGTGCAATCTTTAAAAACGTATACTGTACGTATTCGCATGGAAGCTTTCTGCCTAAGAATCCTGAAATGACTGATTATCTAATTAAGAAGGCACTCGAAGTCCAAAAGGGAAAGCCTTATGTCCTTGCCGAATTATCCAATGAGATTGAAAATTTTGCAAGGAACGCGCTTCCGACTTGCAAAAAGTCTTGACAGTGGTTCCGTTTTTCGGTTACAATACAAGAAACCGGAAATGAGGCGGGCATACCGCCTTTTTTTCGTCATTTTTCCAATTGCGGACTCTATTTAGCGAGTTGCTCAGAGGAGGAAGACAAATGCCAAAGTATACAAAGGAAGACATAATTCGAATCATCGACGAAGAGGATGTAAAGTTCATCCGGCTTCAGTTCACGGACATTTTTGGAATTCTTAAAAATGTTGCCATTACACCGAGTCAGATGTCAAAAGCGCTGGATAATGAGTGTATGTTTGACGGTTCGTCCATTGACGGATTTGCACGTATCAGCGAGTCGGACATGTATCTGTATCCTGATTATGATTCATTTGTCATTTTCCCGTGGAGACCCCAGGCCGGGAAGGTTGCAAGACTTATCTGTGATATTTATACCCCGAACGGAGAGCCTTTTGTCGGTGATCCGCGGTTTGCACTTAAGAAGGTTCTGGCCAGGGCAAAGGATATGGGCTACATTTTCAATGTGGGCCCCGAGCTTGAATTCTTTCTTTTTAATTATGATGAAAACGGCAAACCTACAACAACTGCAAATGATGAGGGCGGCTATTTTGATTTAGAGCCGGTCGGTCAGGGCGAGGATATCCGCCGTGAGATTTCTTTTGCACTTGAGGCAATGGGTTTTGAGATTGAGGCATCCCACCATGAGGTTGCCCAGGCTCAGCACGAAATTGATTTCAGATTCGGCGACGCGCTCAGAACAGCTGACAATATCATGACTTTCAAGCTTGCCGTCAAGACGATTGCCAAGAGATACGGCCTGCATGCTTCTTTCATGCCGAAGCCTGTATATGGAATCAACGGATCGGGTATGCACATCAATATGTCCCTGATGAAGGATGGAAAGAATGCTTTCTATGACCCTGATCACGACCTCGGCCTGTCCGAGACGGCGATGCAGTTTATTGCCGGTGTCTTAAAGCATGTAAAGGGTATTACGGCTGTTACAAATCCTCTGGTCAACTCTTACAAGAGGCTGGTACCGGGATATGAAGCACCGTGCTATCTTGCCTGGTCGGCAGCCAACCGTACGGCACTGATCCGCATACCGGCTACACGCGGTATCGGAACACGCCTTGAGCTGCGCAGTCCGGATCCTTCCGCAAATCCTTACCTTGCACTGGCTTTGTGTCTTGCAGCCGGACTCGACGGCATTGAGAATAAAATGGAGCCGCCCAAGCAGGTTTATAATTCGATTTTCGCCATGTCTCCGATCGAGAGGCTGGAAGCCGGAATTGATAATCTGCCCGGAAGTCTGCGTGAATCCCTTAATGAATTCGAGAAAGATCCGATCGGAAAAGAAGTGCTTGGCGAACATATCTATGACAAGTACCTCGAAGCCAAGGATGATGAATGGAATGAGTACAGGACACAGGTCACACAATGGGAAATTGATACATATCTCCTCCGCTATTAATTTCTCCCGATAATCTGACACACTGACATCTTCAGGATCCATGCTCCGCACTTACAGTTTGACTGCAGTAAGCTTTTCGCTGGATACGACAAAATAGCAAAGGAGGGAAAAGATGAGAAGCATAATAGTAGCTTTTCCCGACATAAACACTGTTCATAAAATCAGGGATGTATTGATTACTCATAATTTCCCTGTTCGAGGTCAGGCAACGAATGCAACCATGGCGCTGCGCTGTATCCAGTCGGAAGACGGCGGCGGACTTATCATCTGCGGAGCCCGTTTTCCGGATATGACAGCCATGAGTATGCTTTCTCTGCTTCCGGATGACTACGACATGCTTGTACTCACTTCGGCCGGCAATATTGACCACTCATACGGACAGCGCGAAGGACTGTATACTCTGTCTCTGCCGCTTCATACGCAGGACCTTGTGTCTTCCGTACGTATGCTTCTCGAAACGCGTCAGATGTACAAAGACGTCTCGCGTTCGGCAGCTGCCAAAAAGCCCATAGCTGCAGACGATCCCCCGCCTGCAAAGCGCGGGACGCAGGAACAGAGAATTATTGATCAGGCTAAGGCACTTCTTATGAACCGCAATAACATGTCGGAACAGGAAGCGCACAGATTTTTGCAGAAAAAGAGTATGGACACCGGATCAAAGCTTGTCGATATGGCTGCGACTGTATTGAAGAGCCAGGAAAACTGAAGATTTGCACGTTACTATCAGAGAGGGTTGAAAATGAGAAAAATTCCTTTTACAAAAATGCAGGGAACGGGAAATGATTACATCTATATTGACTGCACCCGGGAAGAAATACTGAAGCAGGAAGAAATTGTTCCTTTTGCGATTCGCTTCAGTGACAGGCATTTCGGAATCGGGTCGGACGGCGTTATTTTAATAAAGCCATCACAGACATGTGATTTCTTCATGGACATGTATAATATAGACGGTTCAAGAGGAAAGATGTGCGGCAACGGCATCCGATGCGTCTCGAAATACGTTTTTGACAAAGGCCTGACTCAGAAAACGGAGCTCTCGATCGAGACTCTGTCGGGTCCCAAACAGATATCCCTTACCGTTGAAGACGGTAAAGCCGTGCGTGTTACGGTCAATATGGGTAAGCCGATTCTCGAAACGGATAAAATTCCTGTTCTCTGGAGCGATAAAACCCTTATAAATGAAGCAATTGCAGTGGGCGGCAAGCTGTTTAACATGACAGCCGTATCAATGGGAAACCCTCATGCAGTCGTCTATGTAAAGGGCATTGAGGAGCTTCCGCTTGATAAGATGGGGCCGCTTTTCGAAAAGCATAAGCTGTTCCCGGAGAGTGTTAATACGGAATTTGTTGAGATTATTGACCGTACGCATCTTCGTATGCGTGTCTGGGAACGCGGATCCGGTGAGACGATGGCCTGTGGAACAGGTGCCTGTGCAACCGTGGTTGCATCTGTACTGAACGGTTTTTCCGATCGGAAAGCGACGGTAATCCTGAACGGCGGAGAACTCAACATCACATGGCGCGAGGATACGGGCGACGTAATCATGGAAGGCCCCGCAGAAATCAGTTTTGAAGGATCGGTTGATTTTTAAGAGGATTTTCTGTAAAAATATATGCATGCAGACAGGCCGACCCAATACGGGCGGCTTTTCTGATGAAAGTGCCCCGCACTTTAGCGGGGGGAATGGAAAAGGAAAAGCAAATGATTGAATTGAACCATAATTTCCAGAAATTGCCCGGGAACTATCTATTTGCAACAATTGCGAAGAAAGTAAAAGAATTTTCTGCGGCGAATCCGGATAAGAACCTGATCCGCCTGGGAATCGGAGATGTAACAAGACCTCTGGCTCCGGCGGTTATTTCCGCCATGCAGGCTGCTGTGCTCGAAATGGCTGACGGCAGGACTTTTCACGGCTACGGACCTGATTTCGGATATGATTTCCTGGTTAATGCGATCGCGGAGCATGACTTTGCAAGCCGCGGCGTTACCATCGACACGGATGAAATCTTTGTAAGTGACGGCTGCAAGAGTGACTCCGGCAATATCGGGGATATTTTCGCGCTCGATAATTATGTGGCCGTATGTGATCCGGTATATCCTGTATATGTTGATACGAATGTCATGGCCGGCCGTGCGGGCGAATATAATCCCGAGACCGGGCTGTGGTCCAATTTCCTGTATCTCAAGTGTGAAGAGAAGAACGGCTTCATCCCCCAGGTTCCCGAAATTACTGCCGGGGAGAGAACACCTGATTTGATTTACCTGTGCTTTCCCAATAATCCGAGCGGCGCTGCGATTGGATATGAAGGCCTGACAGCCTGGGTTGAATATGCCCGGAAGGTCGGCGCGGTCATCCTTTATGATGCTGCCTACGAAGCCTTTATTTCTGAGGATCTTCCCCATACTATCTATGAGATTCCCGGCGCCAGGGAATGTGCGATTGAACTCAGGAGTTTCTCAAAAACGGCAGGATTTACAGGCATACGCTGCGGATACACGATTGTCCCGAAGCAGCTTGTAAAAGACGGCGTTCGTGTCAGGGACCTGTGGGCAAGACGCCAGGCAACGAAATTCAACGGCGTGTCGTATATCACCCAGCGTGCAGCAGCTGCCATCTATACTCCTGAGGGTAAAGAGCAGACGAAGGCAACGATCTCCATCTATATGGAGAATGCAAGAATCCTGCGTGAGGGACTTGCCGCTATGGGGTATCAGGTATCGGGCGGAATAAATGCCCCCTATATCTGGATGAAAACGCAGGACGGTATGACATCATGGGAATTTTTCGATTATCTCTTAAGTGAAGCAAATGTCGTCGGTACGCCGGGTTCGGGATTCGGCCCCTGCGGCGAAGGCTATTTCAGGCTGACTGCGTTCGGATCGAAGGAGGCTTCTGAGGAAGCACTCCGCAGAATTGCCGCCCTCAAGTAATATCGAGGTCTGTGCAAACCGCATAAAACGTTCTGAAATGCCTTGGTTTGGCGCTAAAACACACCTTACAAATTGACACTGTAAGGTGTGCCCTATATAATGGTTAGGGCAAGGATTCCTCGAGTGAGTATTGCTCGGGGAATTCTTTTTTTATTGGAACGATGTTGATTTGAGGCAAACGACAAGGCAGCATTATGAGATTCATGTATGTTGCCTTTCGCGTTAACAGGAGGTCATTTATATGGTCAAAGCAATTGTTGGAGCGAACTGGGGCGACGAAGGAAAAGGCAAAATCACGGATATGTTTGCTGCCGAGTCTGATATTGTTATCCGTTTTCAGGGCGGTGCCAATGCAGGACATACGATTATTAACGAGTACGGCAAATTTGCACTTCATCAGCTTCCTTCCGGTGTTTTTCATAAGAGAATCACCAATATTATCGGCAACGGCGTTGCACTCAACATCCCCAAGCTCAAAGAAGAAATAGCACATGTAGTAGAAGGCGGCGTGCCTACACCGAATCTTATGATTTCGGACCGTACGCAGATCGTAATGCCATACCATGTTCTTTTTGACCAGTACGAAGAAGAGCGCCTCGGCGGTAAGGCTTTCGGCTCTACCAAATCAGGAATCGCTCCTTTTTATTCCGACAAATATGCCAAAATCGGTTTCCAGGTCTGTGAGCTTTTCGAAGAAGAAGCATTAAAAGAGAAATTGATTTCAGTCCTCACGCTGAAGAATACACTTTTGGAGCACCTCTACCATAAGCCGATTCTCGATGCGGACACACTGTTTGCAGATCTGATGAACTACAGGGAAATAATTGCTCCTTATATTGCCGATACCGGCGCTTTCCTTTATCAGGCCATCAAAGACGGCAAGAAAATACTTCTCGAAGGCCAGCTCGGTTCCATGAAGGATCCCGATCACGGCATTTATCCGATGGTTACTTCTTCCTCGACCCTTGCCGGCTTCGGTACGGTGGGTGCGGGAATTCCCCCTTATGAGATCAAAGAAATCGTCGCTGTCGTCAAGGCTTACTCATCAGCGGTCGGCGCAGGCGCTTTTACAAGTGAGATTTTCGGCGACGAAGCAGGTGAGCTTCGCAAGCGCGGCGGAGATGCCGGCGAATACGGCGCAACAACAGGACGCCCGAGAAGAATGGGCTGGTTTGACTGCGTAGCTTCCCGTTACGGCTGCCGTGTACAGGGTGCAACCGATGTCGCCCTTACAGCGATTGACTGCCTTAGCTATCTCGATGAGATTCCGATGTGCGTCGCCTATGAGATCGACGG
>DIEQ01000014.1:0-169 GCA_002418705.1 Mageeibacillus sp. UBA5770
ATCTCTATCACAGTTCCGTCAGTCATCGTTACAAGCCCGACATAATTTCGAGCGGTAATGACCTTGCCCACACTTCTACGGGCGGAAAGAGAGAGCAGTTCAACGGCACCAGTTTCTCCATCCTCTGTGTTAGCAAGGATAAAAGCCTCTAGCGCGTCAAAAGTCTTTT
>DIEQ01000014.1:190-2885 GCA_002418705.1 Mageeibacillus sp. UBA5770
GTGAAGGTCTTATTGCATGAAGGCATAGGCCTCATTCCTCTTGAATGCTTCTCTGTTTAACTCATAATATTCTGAGAAATTAAAATCTGTGTTGCCGAACAGTTCATAAATATCGTTCTTTTTTATGATAAATCGTGTGCTGTCGTCAGGTTTCTGATTGTCTCCCAATACAAACTGGATCTTCTCAAAATCGTCATAGAAATACTCCTGCAAAAGCGGGATAATGTTGTTTTCAAAAATCCCGGCGAGATTATTGATCGTTGGGTCTGTTTCAAGAGGAAGCAGGTAGGAATGTCCGATAGTATGATTACGATCAAGCAATACGGAAATACGCTTGTTTAGAGTTTCGAGCATTTTCTCAACATTTATGCCCTCTACAAAAACATTCCGAAGCAATTTGGATTCAGGCTGCATCTCAACAAAACTGAACCGACGGCGCAGGGCAGTGTCGATGATCGCGATAGACCGGTCTGCGGTATTCATCGTACCTATAATATAAACATTCTCCGGCACTCCAAAATTCTGTCCGGAATAAGGCAATGTGGCCCTCAGCTCTTCGCTTGCATTGATACGCTTTGACGGCTCTATCAAAGTTATCAGTTCCCCAAAGATTTTTGAAATGTTCCCCCTGTTGATCTCATCAATAATAAAGACTCTGTTCGGGATCTTAACTCCCTGGCCGAACAGGTCCGGACTATGTTTCTTAAGTATATGCAATGCATCGGAGACAGAGATGGATAATTTATATACTGTTGAAAGGGTCATGCTTTTCCCCGCATTAAGGTCAACGATGTCCTCGTTGATCCCCTTAACAAGCCAATTTACCTTACGCACCCGTTTGTAGTGTGCATATTCATCGTGCCACTCTGGTTCACCGGTTATTACACCTATGGCGTCTATCGTTTTGCTGGAATAGCAAGACATAACGATATCCCCAATTTGCATCTTGTTGTAGAAGGCGTTCAGAGGATTATAACCGCGTTGCTTACTGAAATTAGCAGTCTCATATACTTTTTCCCCGTGTTCATCCCATCCAACGCGTATATGGCCTTTATCAAGGCACTCCATTCTGGTTGGGTTCTCTCCGGTACTTTCCAGTGATACTTTCCACACTGTTGGATTTTTGCCTAGCCCCAAATCGACGTTTGTTCCATTCCTTACAGGCGTTCCGGCCTTGTCGCAAAACGCTTTAAATATACCGTCATGAACCTCATATTCGATCTCGCTTGCCGATTCGCTCTTCTCTTCAGACAAGACAACAGGCCTTATCCCCTCAATAAATTCTTCGTAGCTGAACGATTGGTGGAAAGTTGTAAAGGCGATCAAACCATCATCTAAAGTGCCCCCCAAAGTCAAGACACGAAATTACAGATGATCCGAATAGCTCCTTTCTTCATGCGGCATGAGTCTCCTGTTGTCTTGCGAATGCATTGGGAGTAAGTCCTCCCAGCGATGCGTGCGGGCGTATAGTGTTGTAGTCAAGTATGTACTTGTTGACGCCGGCTATCATCTCCTTAGGTGTGACGTACTCGTTGATGTAGATATCTTCATATTTCAAGCTGCGAAAAAAACGTTCTGTGCGAACATTGTCCAGTGCCTGCCCTTTGCCGTCCATGGATATCCTTACTCCGTTGCTTTCCATCAGATCCAGGTAGGCCTGATTGGTGAAGTGGCTGCCCTGATCAGAGTTGATGATCTCCGGTTTGCGATTGCAAAGAGCACGCCTGAGACAGCGTAATACAAATTCCTTTTCCAATGTGTAACTGACCTCATAGTCCACGATCCGGCGGGTATGCCAGTCGATGATGATAAACAAGTACAGAAAACCTTTCTTAAACGGCAGATACGTTATATCTATGCCCCATACCTGGTCCTCATGATCAATTATAAGATTGCGCAGCAGATATGGCCGTACATATTGTTTGTGATACCGTTTGCTCAAGTTGGGGCCCGGATACAGCGCAATAATGTCCATCAGACGCATCAGGCGGCGAACTCGTTTTTTGTTGACTTTGCAGCCGTAATGATTTTTCAGATAGTCAGTCATCTTGCGATATCCCCAGGCAGGCTTCTCTAAATGAGTCCTGTCAATGATCTCCATTATGTTCAGGTTCTCCGGGGATTCTCCATGGGTCGGATCAAAAAGATCTCGGATCTGCTCTCTATACACACTGCTGCGATTGACTTCCAAAAGTTCGCACTGCCTTTTAACCGTCAGTTTTTTGTTTTCTGGTGAAACGAGTTTTAGGCGCTCCTTCGGGACCAAATATTTCGTCATATTTTTTTTTGAGCCAGTCACACTCGATCGTGAGCTGGCCAACTTTCTGCTGCAGAACTGTGATCTCACGCTCCTTAGCCTCTGCTTCCCGGACGCTGTCTGTTGCACCTCGCCGAAAAACTTCAGCAGCGTGCTCTTGGAATTGCTTATGCCAGCTGCTCAGGGTCGCCGGTGATATTTGATACTTTTCGGCAAGTTCATTAAGTGTGCACTGTCCGCTGAGCAGTTCCAGTACGACTTTCGTTTTGAATTCTGGGTTATAGGTATTTTTCTTCTTCATTGCACCATTGTATTCGGTTCTCTCATATTTTTCATGTCTCATTTCCTGGGAGCACTATACACAGCTCTTTGACACATGTAGGTCTGACTCAAATTATCTCTGACAAGCACATGACCATTCTGCCACTTATCCACATT
>DIEQ01000120.1 GCA_002418705.1 Mageeibacillus sp. UBA5770
ATCTGGCTGCGCAGTCCCAGGCGGTAGAATAATGCCGCGGCAGCTTCCCTGTCCTTTTCCCCGACAGCAAGGTCGTCGAGAGAAAGCGTTACGGGAACTGAACAATTAATTTTGGACAGTTCATAGGAAAGATAGGCCATTTCTTTGCTTTCCGAAAGCTTTTTTTGAACGCCGGGCGAAAGCTCACTGATATGCTCATAAATTGCATCCAATGTCGCATATTTTTTAACCAGATCAATAGCGCCCTTTTCCCCGATGCCTTTAACACCCGGAATATTGTCGCTGGGGTCTCCCATTATGGATTTAAGCGTAATAAATTCTTCGGGGGTAAGTTCATATCTTTCCATCAGTGCGGCAAGGTCATAGACGTCGGTGGACGTTTTTCCGGCCTTGTTTACCGGCATAAGGACAACGGTATTGTTGTCGATCAGCTGGAAATCATCTTTGTCCCCGCTCAAAATAAAAACTGAAAAGCCTGAGGTCTCAGCTTGTCTGGCCAGTGTGCCGATCAAATCGTCAGCTTCAAATCCGGGAAATTCATAGCGGACAAGGTGCAGCGCATCAAGCGCCTCTTTAAGCAGGGGCATCTGAACTGCAAGTTCATCGGGCATGCCTTTTCGCTTTGCCTTATACCCGTCATACATGTCATGGCGAAAAGTCTTTTCGCGCACATCAAAAAGCGTGCACAAATGCGTAGGCTTCACATCATCGATAAACTTACTCATAATATTCAGGTACGTATTCAGGGCGCCCGTCGGGGTGCCGTCGGGTGATGTAAGATTACCCCGCCCGGCAAGTGCAAAGAAAGAACGGTTGATAATACTGTTTCCATCAACAAGGAGCAGTTTCTTTTTACCTTCAGGCAAAATAGACACGTTCACGCACCTCCATACTTTAGCGCACTGACTGATATAGAGCTTTCGTCCGGAAAATGTGTACTTATTATTTTGTCACTGGTTTATTTCTTCGCATGATTTGCCAATTACAGCGGATGATTTACTGCGTGCAGGAAGATCCCGGTTCTTGGCATCTTCAGCGGCATGATGCTTCTGGACCGTATCGTGCTGGAGATGGGCGGTACTGACCATAAGCTTAATACGGTTCAGCTGGTTCGCTTCGCTGGCACCCGGGTCATAATCGATCGGCACAATGTTGGAATGCGGGAACTGACGGCGCAATTCTTTAATCATGCCTTTTCCGGTTACATGGTTTGGAAGGCACGCAAAGGGCTGTGCGCAGATTATATTGGGTACGCCGCTTTCAATCAGTTCCATCATTTCGGCAGTCAGGAACCAGCCTTCGCCGCAGGAATTCCCGCAGGAAAGAACCGATTCGGCTTTATCTGCCATATGACGGATATGCATGGGCAGCTGGAACTTGCCGGTCAGCTTCATCATCTTGACGATGTGTCTCCTATATCCTTCCAGAATATCAATGCCGCGGTTTGAAAACCAGGCCGACAGGGCACTGGTGCCTAAGTTTTCATATCTCCAGTTCGGGTTATAGAAGCAGTACAGGAAAAAGTCCAGAAGACCCGGAACAACAGCTTCGCAGCCTTCCTCTTCAATCACGTCAACGGCATGGTTATTGGCATCCGGCTGGAATTTGACAAGAATCTCCCCTACAAGTCCGATGCGGGGCTTGCGTTCAATATCCTGTATTGGGAATTTGTCAAAAGACTCAATTGTCTGGTCAACAAGATGACGGAAAGAGCGGATAGCCCGGCTGATCTTTGCATCAAGAGGCTGATCCGGCAGGGCATTGCCGACACGACTTGCTTCCTCTTCTTCTTGTGTACGGATATTTTTGGAAGCCTTGTCCATATTGTAAGTCGATGACAGGCCTGAAAACTTTGCCGAACGGTTAAAATAAGCGATTCCGCGTGCATTCCAGTACTGATACAGCGCATTGGCGGCTCCGGGCGTCACTTCATAGGGACGGACACGAAGAAGGAGCGTCGAAAGCATATCGCCGTAGCAGATTGCCTGCAGTGCATGGTGAATCATCGGTATGGTGAAGTTCATACCCGGGTTGCCTTCAAGGCCCTGGACCGAAAGTGCTATGACCGGAACCTGAGGAAATCCCGCTTCCCTTAAGGCTTTACGCAAAAAGGCTACATAATTTGTTGCACGGCATCCGCCGCCCGTCTGTGTAATCATAACGGATGTATTATCAGGATCGGCACCGCCGGTCAGGAATGCATTTACCATCTGTCCGATAACGATAATCGTCGGATAGCAGGCGTCATTATTTACAAAACGCAGGCCGCACTCGACGTCCTCGGGGGTTGCTTCCTTGAGAAGCTTCATCCGGAAATCATAGTTTCTGAAAACAGCCTCGACAAACTCAAACTGGATCGGTGCCATCTGCGGGGCAAGCAGCGTATGCCGTGCCTTATGTTCCTTTGTAAAAGGAATTCGGGTAATTGTGTAATTATGATGGGTCGGCAGATTAGCCTGCGTTCTTCCTTCACGTTCATCCATGGCAACCTTAAGCGAGCGGATTCGAATACGGGCTGCACCGAGGTTGCTGACTTCATCAATCTTCAGCAGTGTATATAGCTTGCCTTTTGATTCAAGAATTTCCTGGACCTGATCCGATGTGACTGCATCAAGCCCGCAGCCGAACGAAGTGAGCTGAACAAGCTCGAGGTTCTCCTGTCCTGCAACAAAAGCCGCAGCTTCATACAGGCGCGTGTGATACATCCACTGGTCAACGACGCGAATAGGGCGCTCAAGGAGTCCGGGAACCGCTACACTGTCTTCTGTCAGCACAGCAAGGCCAAGCCCGTTGATCATCTCCGGAATTCCGTGATGAATTTCAGGGTCACAGTGGTAAGGCCGTCCTGCAAGGACAACACCCTTCTTCCCTGTCTTCCTGAGCTCCTCCACCACTTCCTGTCCTTTTTGGCGGATTTCTGCTTTGAAGATATCGTATTCGGCATCACCGGCTGCAATGGCAGCGAGCGCTTCGGCCTTTGTGACCTTTTCTGCTGAAAAGACCTCACTTAAGCGTTCAGCCAGCTTCTGGTTATTATCGAGCGGAAGGAATGGATTGAGGAAACGGACATTTTTGGCCGACAGATTCTCAAGATTATTCTTGATTACTTCCGGATAAGAAGCAACGATCGGGCAGTTAAAGTGGTTGTTTGCAGCAGGGCTTTCGTTGCGCTCATAGGGGATGTCCGGATAAAAAATCACAGGAACACCCTTATCAATCAAGTCTTCAATATGACCATGCACAAGCTTGGCAGGATAGCATACACTCTCGGAAGGGATGGAATCCATTCCCTTTTCGAAAAGCTTATGATCGGACCGTGCGGACAGAACAACCTGGAATCCGAGCTTCGTCAGCACGGTAAACCAGAACGGATAGTTCTCATATTGATTCAGGACACGCGGAATTCCGATTTTGCCCCTGAATGCTTTATCGGGGGAAAGCGCTTTATAACGGAAAGTCCGGTTGTATTTGTACAGGAAAAGGTTCGGAAGCTCTTCTTTGTGGGAGATTGTACCCTCGCCTTTTTCGCATCGGTTGCCGGATACAAAACGTCCTCCGTTGGAAAAGGAAGAGATGGTAAGCTTGCAGTGGTTGCCGCAGTGCGGGCAGGTCGACATTTCTGTGGACATATTAAAAACAGCAAGCTCGTCGGGTCCGAGGATCGACGACAATTTCGAGGTGTCCGGGCAGCGCTTCCTGGCTATCAGGGCAGCTCCGAAAGCGCCCATAAGTCCTGCGACATTGGGGCGGATAACTTCGCGGCCGGAAACCAGCTCAAAGCAGCGCAGAATGGCATCATTGAGAAATGTTCCCCCTTGAACGACAATCTTCTCTCCAAGCTGGGATGTATCACGGATCTTGATAACCTTATAAAGGGCATTACGGACGACAGAATACGAAAGGCCTGCAGAAATATCTCCGACCGATGCGCCTTCTTTTTGAGCCTGCTTTACCTTCGAGTTCATAAAAACCGTGCAGCGTGTGCCAAGATCGACAGGATTTGTCGCTGACAGAGCTTCAACTGAGAAGGAATGGGCATCCATTTTCAGGTTCTCAGCAAAAGTCTGGATAAAGGATCCGCAGCCGGAAGAACAGGCTTCATTAAGCATGATTGAATCAATGACGCCGTTTCGGATACGCATACACTTCATATCCTGGCCGCCGATATCGATGATAAAATCGACTTCGGGACAGAAATATTTAGCGGACTGGAAGTGCGCCATCGTCTCGATTTCTCCTTCATCAACACGCAGCGCTGCCCGGATAATATTTTCGCCATATCCCGTTACACAGGTCTGGGCAATATAGGCAGCCGAAGTAAGCTGTTCATAGAGTTCGGTCAGAATTTTAACAGCACTTTTAACAGGGTTGCCCTTGTTGCCGCCGTAATAAGTGTATATAAGCTGACCGGATTCATTAATCAGAACAGCTTTTGTTGTCGTGCTTCCCGCATCAATGCCCAGAAAACAAGGACCTTTCTGAATCGAAAGGTCGAATAATTCGAGGGTGGCCTTATCATGGCGCCCGTCAAAGGCCTTCTTGTCTTCTTCATCCTTGAATAGAGGCGGAATACGCGTAATATCAGGCGTAAATCCTTTCTCATCATGAAAAGACACAATAATATCCGAAAGGGCAACCGGTTCTTTCGAGGCGGCGAGTGCGGCACCGATCGCTACATACAGCTGGGCGGTCTCCGGAAGCCAGAAAGAAGATACCTGATCTTTCAGTGTGCGTTCAAAGGCCTTTCTGAGTTCCGAGTTGAAGAACAGCGGTCCGCCGAGAAATGCAACATGTCCCCGGATCGGACGTCCGCACGCCAGACCCGCTATGGTCTGGTTAACCACGGCCTGCAGAATGGATGCAGCAAGATCTGATTTGGCAGCACCCTCATTGATCAGCGGCTGCAGGTCACTTTTAGCAAAAACCCCGCATCGCGATGCGATGGTATAAAGTGTCTTGTAATCCTTTGCAAGGCTGTTCAGTCCATCGGCATCCGTCTGGAGCAGTGTTGCCATCTGGTCGATAAAAGCGCCGGTACCGCCTGCACATGTACCGTTCATGCGCTGTTCGGGAACAGGATGAAGATATGTGATCTTGGCATCCTCACCGCCGAGCTCAATGATGATATCCGTTTGCGGGTTATATCTGGAAATCGCGACCGTTTCAGCGATTACTTCCTGAACAAACTCAAGCCCAAGCCAGTTTGCGACAGAAAGGCCGCCGGAACCGGTTATAGCCAGCTGAACGCGAAGCGCGGGAAACTCAGCCTGCAAGTCTTCAAATGCCTTGATAAGCTCTCCGCGGATATCTGAATGGTGCCGTCTGTACTGCTGATAAATTATTTTGTCGCCATCCAAAAGGACAATTTTAACAGTTGTGGAGCCAATATCCAGGCCCATTTTTAAGAGAGTAGGAGGATTAAGCATTGATTTCACCTTTTCTTTTTCGTTTTAGTATTCAATTTGGAAGGCACTGCGCCATCTCCGGAAGCGGCTGGCTCCTTCGGTGAAGCTGCGGCATCTTCGCTGCTATGTAAAGGCACTTCCGGAACTTCCGGATTGCCTGCTGGTATTGCTATTGGTTCACTTACCGGGTCAGGTATAACTATTGGTTCACTTACAGGGTCAGGCATAGCTGCAGGTTCACTTACCGGAACCTGCAGCGGGGCAGGCTCGACGGCTTCAATGGCTTCCACGGGTTCGCTTTGATCAGCGGGAGCACCTGTTGCCGTAATGGCGCCTGTTGGTGCAGAACCCGTAAAGTATATGGGAATTCCGGGCAAAAATCCTTTGTGATCTCTTCTGCTGTCCGTACCGGATCTGAGAATCTCGCGTACTTCCTGCTCACGCCTGGATTTTTCGCGAAGGAGACGCATCTTTTCCTGATAATCATTGCTGCGTCTGATCCGGTATCCGCCGCTCCCAAAAAGCGCCTTCCGGAACTCGCTTTGGAGTCCGAGGCATATTGGCTCGCTTGGGATCCCGTGTACGAGATTAATGTTATTTCCCCTGTCATCTGTGGTAACAAGCCGCAGCATTTCAGCAGCGACCCCAAGATTTTTCTCGAACTCGCTGAACTCTCCTTCAATACCGATAAGCAGGGGCAGACCTACAAAATTAATCCTGACATACGGCAGGTTCTCAGTAAGAATTAAATGAAGTGACAGAAGCTTCATATATGATTCAAGCGCAAGGAATTCCTGATCGCAGAACAATGCCGCACTACCTTCAGGCGCTATTAAGTTAACGTCGGAGAACTCATTCTCAAAGCCCCTGGCCCATACGTGATACATCTCACGGAAAACAGCCTGGGTAAATGATTCAAAATCTTTTGCAAGGGGACGCGCAAGAATCTGCTCGCGCATCTGAAACAGAAGGTCCAAATACATTCGCTCAGTGTCGGCAGGGATGCCGGTCCACTTGATGTATGCAGCAATATCCAGTGCATTGTAACGGTAATATGTCATGAGGCACCCTTTCCATAGGCATAAATTTACAGAATTCAATTATATCATATCCAGGCTTCCATATTAAAATAAATCAAAAACCTTACTAAATTATTACACAAAAAAAATCCGCCTCAGATGTTAACTCTGAAACGGATTTGCAAACTGATTGAACTGAAAACAACAGAGAATTAAATCTCTGTTGTTTCAGTTGCTGCACCGAAAAGATTGAGTCTGAACAGCATGGATTCATCTTCGGTATTTGAGCAGTAAATTCTGGCATTAACCAGCTTGCCGCCCTCGATCAGATTTACAAGTCCTGCAATCTGACTAAGCTTGCTCTTGAGATTGAAGCGGTCATCCTCATCAGTAATGAGCATAACATCCCCCTTACAAGAGTCCAATGCCTTCATAAAGGCCGATACATCAACGTTGTTTAAATTAAAAGCTTTCATGAGTCATACCTCCTTAGGGAATTTGTCTGTATCACCCTGTGATCAGACAATCTGCAATGAGCTGTCGAAGCTCTTTGTTTGTGACAGTTGCTGTTCTCTTCTGTCATAATGATTATAGCATACGACATGCTGCCATGCAAGAATTCTTTTAGACACTATATACATACAAAATGGTGATTAATTGTGCATCATGCACAATATATGGGCTTTTTTATTTAATGGGCAATGTTGTCATTGTGATAAATCAAAACTTCGAAATCATATCCTCTGACCGAATGTATAACTTCGGACCGGCTCACCTCCTTCCAGCCGGGTTTCGTATCCAAATCCGGGAAAAATGCGTCGGCCGGAAATGAATGCGCAATACGTGACACAATTGCATCGGAACAATAGGGAAGCAAACTGTTATATACCTGTTCCCCTCCGATCAGAAATATCTCATCACCTTCATGAGTACGGCAATATGCCAGGACCTCTTCATTTGAATGAAGAATAACCGCACCCTCTTTTTCGAATGCAGGATTTCTGCTTAAGATAATATTCGTGCGCCCCGGCAGAAGCTTCTCACCGGGAAACGTACAAAGTGTCTTTCTGCCGTATATGATGGTATTCCCCAGAGTAAGTCTTCTGAATGTATCTTTCTGATCTTCAGGAAGACTGACCAGCAGTTCGCCATGACAGCCGATAGCCCAGTTTGAATCAACCGCAACAATTGCCTTCATATTTGACCGCCTTTTCCGCTTATCCTTTTATATCGCAACCGGTATTGATGTTATCTTAGGTCCGTGCTGATAATCTTCAAGTCGAATCTGTTCTGATGTTAAGGCATAGAAATCCGTATTGTCAGAATCGATAACAAGCTTTGGCGCGGGAAATACCGGCCGCGCAATCAGTTCCCTGACAATTGGCACATGCCTGTCGTATATATGGGCGTCTGCAATCACATGAACGAGTTCGCCGACTTCCAGACAAGCTGCTTTTGCAAATAAATGTACCAGAACGGCATACTGGCAGACGTTCCATCCATTGGCTACAAGCATGTCCTGGGATCGCTGGTTCAAAATGGCATTAAGTGAATTTCCTGTAACATTAAAGGTCATAGAATAAGCACAGGGATACAGATTCATTTCTGATAAATCCCCGTGAACATAAATGTTGGTGAGTATACGCCTGCTGTAGGGATTGTTTTTCAGGTCAAAAAGTACACGGTCAACCTGATCGAATTCGCCTTCCCTGTACTTGTGCTTCACCTTTAGCTGATATCCGTAAGCTTTTCCGATTGAGCCTGTCTCATCGGCCCATTCATCCCAGATATGACTCTTCAAGTCGTTAACATTGTTGGACTTCTTCTGCCAGATCCACAAGAGCTCGTCGACCGCTGCAGAGAAATTAATATAACGCTGTGTGAGCATCGGAAACTCTTCGTTCAGGTTATAACGGTTAACAATGCAAAAACTCTTATATGTATATGCATATGTCCCGTCCGGCCATTTCGGGCGGACTTTCTCATTCTCTGTGGAATAACCTTTTTCCAGAATCTGCCTGCAATTGGCAATAAATAATTCATCTGCTTTACTCACATGCATGCTCCCATCTGACATTATTTGCTTTTATTGCATTAATACTAACATAGGCAACTTGTTATTAAAATACTTTGATTGTCAGCCTTGGATTTCATGTCTTTTCGACAGCTTTCCGGCGTCTTTTCCTGTCCGCGAGGATCCATGGCAGGTAGAGGAAGAACCATATGATAAATATTAAAATAATTACCGGCAGGATATAGCCCGGATGACCA
This sequence comes from Mageeibacillus sp. UBA5770, assembly GCA_002418705.1. The sequence goes on from DIEQ01000120.1 coordinate 8,696, forward strand.
AACCACTGTTCGAATACCTGAAGCGTTGTATCCTGCGGCACGTAACTTAGGAACATATAATTGCCTCCAAAGACCGCGTTCGCAGAAGCTGCAATACCGGTTAGAAGAAGAAGCATCAGGAAACATTTGGGAAGACGCGTGTAATTGGGGCGAAATCCGGTTCCCCACACAATCAGTACCGGTATAAGTATCAGAAAAGAGTGTGTAAGCAGGGATTGAAGGTATTGGAAACTGATAATCGGGTAATACCAGCCGGGAGTAATGAGCGCAGCCAGAGCAGCCGGCATGCTCAGCGAGTATGTAAATTCCTTCAGCAATGCAGATCGCATGCTGAAAATGGCCGCAAATTCGATGAATATCGAAAAACTGCAAAGATGCAGGGGAAGGCAGTTGCGAAGTGAGTAATGACCAATGACAACGTACCAGGTCCAGTCAATGATTTCACTTCCGACCATCATGATGACCAGAACCTGAAGTATACGTTTCTTATTCAATTCGGATTGTGTTCGAAATACAAAAAGGGCCGCAGTAATACACAGAAGCGTGGTTATCAGGCATAAGATGTGTGTCAGGCTGAAATTACGGGTAATGAACTCGTCGGGTATCTGTGTATCGATGGTCCAGAAATACTTAAGGACACCCGCTCTCACGGGCGGACTCATGAGAATCAGGCTGATGGTTATTACCAACAAAAAATAAAAGGCCAAAGCGATCAGTGCTGCAATTATTGGATAGTATCGGCTGCCGCTGTTAAGCTTTGGCATCTTATGATCCTCCAATATCCATTCCCTCACCACGACCGTGTGCCGCAGCGGAGGCTTCAGTGACGGATGCTGATTACCACCCTCTCCTTCGGCTGCTGTTCTTCCACTTAATTTTCCGGATAATTCGTTTTGCACCGTCAATAAAATCCTGCCAAAAGAATAGTGCGATATTCAGCAAAGCAACAGCCAGGGCAATTCTGACCTGCCATGGACTGATCACAAACAAAAAAAGTAAATAGGCTGCATCAAGATATGCCAGGTACTTGACCTTAACAGGAAAGATTAAAAACAGATTAACCTTGAATTCAGGAAATAACAGGGCAAATCCCAGGAAGAGAGACATATTCAAAAAGCTGTTAGTTGCATATCCGGTTATCATTCCGGCAATTATGCTGCCTAGTATGCCGGTCAAATAGAAAACATCAAATTTGAAAGAACCCCATTCATTTTCCATAGCTGTGCCCATCAGCCAGTAAAAATAGAGAGAAAGAAGGATAAACAGGATGCCTGAATCCGGGGGGATAAAAACAAAGGATATCAGGCGCCAGATCTGGCCGTCGAAGATAGCCGAGCGGTCAAAGGCCATCATGGTTGACAGACTGATTCCTCTGGCAGCAAATGTTATCAAATCAGCAACAAAGACAATGGCCATGCCAAATACGATGAATTTCATCAGGTTTTGAAAAGCATGGCGTCCAAATTTCATATCGAGTTTTTGCAGCCAGCTGCGTTTGTAATTCATAATATCGCTCCCGGATTTCGTATTAACAAAAGAATTAATATATATTATACGCAATCTGCCGAACATTTGCATGTGTTTGTTTTCATCTCATATATGCAGGAAGCTTCTGCAGTCAGACAGATGGCAAGTATTGAAAAAGCCGCATGGCCATGTCATTAAGACATAATCATGCGGCTAAATCTGGTCGGAGTGAGAAGATTCGAACTTCCGGCCTCTTGGTCCCGAACCAAGCACGCTACCATCTGCGCTACACCCCGATATGTTCGCCCGTTCAGGCGAACACTAGAATTTTACTTGCAAAACAGGAAACTGTCAACGAAATATTTGCATTTTTCGTCGGCAATTTATCATCAGATTTTCTTCACCAGTCACAAATGCGGCTTATGAAAAATGCTTCACACGATTTTTTACTTCGTCAAGAAGGCGTGCCGCGACATCTGCAACCGGCATAGCCCCGAGTTCTCCGTCATGGCGGGAACGGACAGCAAGCGTTCCTTCTTCGATCTCTTTATCACCAAGCACCAGCATGTACTGGACTTTTTCCATCTGTGCCTGACGTATCTTCTTGCCGATCTTTTCATCACGGTCATCAACTTCAACCCGAAGCCCGAGGCTGCGAAGTGTGTTTCTAACCTCAAATGCCTTATCGGCATGCTTATCCGAAATCGGAAGAATTCTCGCCTGTTCGGCAGCCATCCAAAGTGGCAGAGCTCCGGCATATTTCTCAATCAGAAGTGCGAGAGTTCTCTCATAGCAGCCGATTGAAGTACGGTGAATAACATAAGGATGCTTCTTTGTGCCGTCCCTGTCGGTATATTCCATACCGAATTGCTTGCCCTGCTGGAAATCGATCTGAACCGTAATGAGTGTATCTTCTTTTCCCCAGACATTCTTGATCTGAATGTCAAGCTTCGGCCCGTAGAAGGCGGCTTCACCCTCTGCTTCTTTATATACGAGTCCAAGCCCGTCAAGGATTCCCCGCATGGTATCCTGAACGTCTTCCCATTCTTCTGCGGAGCCGACATATTTGTCCTTGTTATTTGGATCCCACTTTGAAAAGCGGTAGCTGACATCATCGTCAAGTCCGACAGCATCCAGCATGAAGGCAGCAAGGTCAAGGCAGCCCTTGAACTCCGCGGTGAGCTGCTCGGGAGTACACATGAGATGGCCCTCCGAAATGGTAAACTGGCGCAGACGGATCAGTCCGTGCATTTCACCGGATGCTTCATTCCTGAAAAGTGTCGAGGTCTCGCCATATCGAAGCGGCAGATCCCTGTAACTTCTGCTCTCGGCAAGGTATGCCTGATATTGGAAAGGGCAGGTCATCGGGCGCAGTGCGTATATTTCAGATTCGTTTACCTTCTCACCGTCCGCGGAAACAGCCGCAGGATCCCCGAGAAGGAACATTCCCTCCCTGTAGTGATACCAGTGACCTGAGATCTTGTATAGATCTGATTTGGCCATAAAGGGCGTCTTTGTGAGAAGGTATCCTCTTCTCTCCTCTTCGTCTTCTACAAATCGGATGAGTGTCTGCAGGACCTTGGCACCCTTGGGAAGCATAATCGGAAGGCCCTGGCCGATATAGTCGACCGTAGTAAAATAGCCGAGTTCGCGGCCAAGTTTGTTATGGTCCCTTTTCTTTGCCTCTTCTATGCGGTCGAGGTGGGCTTTCAGCTGATCCTTTTCCGGGAAGATTGTCCCGTAGATACGCTGCAGCATTTTATTCTTTTCATTGCCTCTCCAGTAGGCGCCGGCTACCTGGGTCAGTTTGTATGCCTTGAGTTCACCTGTATTTTCAAGGTGCGGGCCTGCGCAGAGATCGGTAAATTCGCCCTGCTTATAAAAAGAAATGACAGCATCTTCCGGAAGGTCATCAATCAGTTCGACTTTATATGTTTCGCCCATGTCAGCCATCAGGCTTCTGGCTTCGCTGCGGGGCAGTTCGAAACGCTCAATCGGGAAATGTTCCTTTACGATCTTTTTCATTTCAGCTTCGATCTTTTCAAGGTCCTCTTTACCAAAAGTGCCTTCATGGTCGAAGTCATAGTAGAACCCGTCTTCAATAGCGGGTCCTATAGCAAGCTTCGTCTCGGGCCAGAGCCTCTTTACAGCCTGGGCCATAATATGAGAGGTACTGTGTCTGTAAGCTAAACGCTGTTTCTCATCATTAAAATCAATCATCTTAGTCCTTCCTTTCCCATCGTCGGGTTGCAAATTCATTTGAAAAATAAAAAAACCATGCAGTTAAAAACTACATGGGATGCATAATGCACGGTTCCACCCAAATTGCCTTCCGTCAGGAAGACCTCTCTACGGACGATAACGCGGTCAGCGGCGGCAGATACTTGTTCATCTGAAAAAGAAAAACGTTCCCTGTGCAACTCGGAGGGGGTATGCTCAACTGCGGCACCGAAAAGAACTTCCAGCCTAAGGTTCTCTATCTCTGTCGGGCATTTAAGTCAGGCACATGTCCTCGTCAAAGTCATTCAATATAAAATAAGTCTACCGCACTGCTTTTGGAAATGCAAGTAGCTGACGAGACTTAGACAGTAATGAACTCCCTTATCGCCTCAAAACGGCCTTCCTTGATTCCCGCCACATTCATGATGTCTTCAATTTTTGTAAACCCGCCGCTTTTTTCGCGATAACTGATGATCGCCTTGGCGGTTGTTTCGCCGACTCCGGGAAGGGTTTCAAGCATGCTCTGGTCGGCTGTGTTTATATTCACCAGATCCGGTGATACGGAAACGAATGTATTGCCTGATACAGCACCCTGCCCGCCGCTCTTGCCCCAAATTCCCTGAAGCAGTCCGTTTCGCAGGTAGTCGGTGGACGCACTGCTTGTTCCGTCAAGGAATTCCTGCATTTCTTCGTCGGACGGAATGTAAATTGATACTGCTTCCGAGAACTGAAACACGAGATTCATGTATTCATCTGCCGCTTCCGGAAGAAGGCCGGCCGCCATATCAATAGCCTCATACAGGTAGGATCCCGGTAAGACATGGTATATTCCGGGCTTTGTCACGGAGCCGCAGATATATACCGGGATCTTCTTCGTTTCCGGAACAGGTGCAGGAGACAAGGTTGGCCGGATCACAGGAGTCGGCGTCAGCTGCGGCGAGGCGGCTGTATCGTCAGGAATCTGCCTGCTTCCGGAAGCAGGTGTATCATTATTCATATAAACAACGGCCGGAGAAGTCTGCAAATCAAACCAGAGCTTCACTCCGCAGGCAAGAAGTCCAATTCCGACGACAGCGAGTATCCGATAAAGCTTTCTTCCCGAATTATCCATGCATTTACCCTTGTCCGTCTGATTTTAGTCAAATCATAACAAGAGTCGTAACTTTCCGGGCAGCAAATTTTCGACAATAGGCGCACAAAAGTGACAATGAGTATCGTCTTATTCTTCACCGGACTGTGCGTCAGCTTCATTTGCTCCATCTTCTGATGTGTCAGGCTCCATCATACCCTCGTCCGAGATTTCCGTTTCGAGAGATCCCTCGGGGCGCTTTGTAAGCCAGAGCTTTTCAAGACTGTAATGGGCTCTTTCTTCCGGGTGAAATATATGTACGACAATGTCCTTATAATCGAGAAGAACCCATCTGCCTGTTGAAAGGCCTTCAATATGATCGGGATACAGTTTGTTTTCAGTCTTGAGAACAAACTCGACTTCATCAGAAAGGGACTTGATATGTGTTGTCGACGTTCCTGATGCAACAACGAAGTAATCACAAAGGGATGTTTTCTCGGAAACATGAATTAATTCAACGTCCACCGCTTTTTTGTCGTTAAGGATTTCTACGATTCTCTGGGCAATTGATGATGTGTCCATTTTTTCCTCCTTTTGGGGAATGCTATGCAGAATGGATGATTCTTTTTTCTTTTTATGCCTGATAAGTGATTCAAGGGCTCGGGATGAATCAGGATGAAAAGTTGATTCTTTTCTTATGAAGCTTTCCTTTACAGCTTGAAGGCAGGCTATCGTTGCTGCATCAAGGTCAGTAAGAGCGAGAGCCCGAAGTTCGGTGAGTTCTTCATAATCCCTTGCCGGTTCTAGTTTATCGGCAAGATAGATTATTTTTTCAAGAGGTGTCATACCCTCCCTGCCGGTCGTATGATAGCGTATTGCAGAAAGAATGGATTCATCTTTGACACAATAGTGTTCTGCAGCATATACGACACCTGCGGGAGCATGCAGAAGAGCGTTTTCAGGAAGCTTTCTGTCATCAACCTGACTGGCCAGCAAAGCCTGCCTGGTTATCGGAATCTCCTTTGCGCAGTCGTGAAGCAGTCCCGCAATAACAGCTTTGTCCGGGTCCACACCGAAAATTACTGCATATCGTATGCTCAGGAGCGCTACATTCAGGCTGTGGAGAAGGCGCGACCTGGAAAGCTCCAGAAAGAGTATTGTACCATATTCAAAGATCACGCGATGCGTATTTTCGCTTAAATATGCCAGCGGATTATCCTGAGGGTAAAGGGCATGCTTTTTTATGAATTGCCTGACGGCCGGTAAAAGATCAGAGAAGGACTGTGTACACCGGATTTCCCGTGATGAAACCGTGACACCCTCTATCGGGAAAAAACCGATTTGAATCTTATACCTGTCTTCAAGTTCATGAACCTTAAGAAGAGTTTCCTGCTGGAGAATACCGGGTCTTCTTGCGATAAGCAGACTCGCCTCCTTTACAAGGATCTCCGGATGGTACCAGGTCTCGATTTCAAACAGTATATCAGTACCGTAAATCATGATAAGTTCATCGTCCGGACCTGCCAGCGATTCTTCCCGGAGTATTCGCAGGGTATCGACTGTATAGGAAATGTGCGGTCTGACGATTTCAATCGGGAGTACCTCGCAGTTCGGCACATTCTTGAGCGCTGCCTGCGTCATATAGTAACGGTATGGAGCCAGTGTCAGCTGATGGGCATCTTTTTTCGGCGGATAGCCGGAAGGGATAACCCAGACTTTGTCTACCTGTCCGGTCGCCAGCGCACCGGTAATCATTGACAGATGACCAGCGTGGAAGGGATCAAAAGTACCGCCAAAAATACCGTATTTCAAATTGCGCCCCCGGGGATGGTGCGTCCGATATCTGTTCGGAAATGCATGTTCTCAAATGATATCCTGTGTACGCCTTCATAGGCTTTGTCAATTGCCTCATCAAGGGTCGGGGCATCGGCATATACACAAAGGACGCGGCCGCCGGATGTGACCAGCTTACCGTCTACACGTTTTGTACCGGCGTGGAAAACGAGCCTGTCCGTATCTTCGATTCCGGTTATTTCATATCCGGTACCGTATTTTTCAGGGTATCCGCCGGATGCCATTACCACACAGCAGGATGTGCCGGGTTTCCAGTTAAAAATAACCTGATCAAGTGTCTGATCAAGGCAGGCATCAATAATATCGCAGAGATCATTTTCGAGACGCGGCAAAATGGCCTGTGCTTCCGGATCTCCAAAACGTGCATTGTATTCAATGACTTTAGGTCCCTGGGGCGTCAGCATCAAACCGAAATAAATCACGCCGACAAAAGGTCTTCCCTCTTCTTTTAATGCAGATATAGTTGGAATAAAAATATTCTCCAGCATGAACTTCTCGTCCTCGGGAGAAAGATCAGCACCGGGTGTAATCGCACCCATGCCGCCTGTATTTTTGCCGAGATCGTTGTCATAAGCACGTTTGTGGTCACGCGATGTAATCATCGGGACGACTGTATTTCCGTCAGAAAAAGCAAGTACCGTAAGTTCCGGGCCTGTCATGCATTCTTCAATAACGACCGTATTTCCGGCTGTTCCGAATGCCTTGTCTTCCATCATTGAGACGACAGCTTCTTTGGCCTCTTCAAGCGTGCCGGCAATAATGACTCCTTTGCCGAGGGCAAGCCCGTCAGCTTTGATTACGATCGGCATTTTTTGCGTTTCAAGATATGCAAGCGCGCTTTTGGCATCGGTGAAAATCTCATAGGCCGCCGTCGGAATATTGTATTTTTTCATCAGGCTTTTTGAAAAAGCTTTTGAAGCCTCGATGATTGCAGCATTGGCTTTGGGTCCGAAGGCCCGGATACCTGCCTCCTGCAGACGATCAACAAGCCCTAGTGCAAGTGGATCATCAGGTGCGACAAAGACTAGGTCAAATTTTTCTTTTACCGCAAAAGCAGTCATTGCATCTACGTCCGCAGCCGGAATCGGCACGCACACGGCTATATCGGCAATCCCGCCGTTACCCGGCGCACAGTAAAGCGCTTTGACCCGCGGACTCTGCTTTAGTTTCCAGCAGATGGCATGTTCTCTGCCACCTCCCCCAACAACAAGTACCTTCATATTCTTCTTCCTCCTGAGGGGAAATTAATGGCGGAAATGACGAGTTCCTGTAAATACCATAGCGATGCCGTATTTATCACATGCGTCGATTGACTCCTGATCCCGGACAGAACCGCCCGGCTGTACGATTGCCGTGATGCCGGCTTCGTGTGCGGCTTCGACACAGTCGCTGAACGGGAAGAATGCATCCGAACCAAGAACGGCACCTTTCGCCTTGTCTCCGGCAAAGGCAAAAGCAATCTGGGCGGAACCGATACGATTGGTCTGTCCGGGTCCGATACCGACAGTCTGCTTATCCTTGACGACAACGATGGCATTGGATTTGACATGCTTAACGACTTTCATTGCAAATTCCATATCTGCGGTGAGCGCAGGATCCGGCTCTGCTTTTGTTACAGTGCGCAGGTCCGCTTTTTCATAGACGTTGCTGTCATGCTCCTGAACCAGAAGGCCTCCGAGAACTCGCTTATAGTTCAGTTCATTTTCAGGAATTTTATTGGTAATTCCCGGCAGTTCCAGGACGCGGAGATTCTTTTTCTGGCTGAAAATTGCGAGTGCTTCAGGTGAGTAGGACGGAGCGATGATGACCTCAAGGAAAATCTTGCTCATCTCCTCGGCCGTCTGTGCATCAATTTCACGGTTGGCTGCGACGATGCCGCCGAAAATGGATACGGCATCGGACTCGAATGCTTTACGCCAGGCCTCAAGGATAGTAGCAGCAGAACCGACTCCGCAGGGATTAGCATGCTTAACAGCAACAACTGTTGGCTCGGAGAATTCTTTGAGGCAGCAGATCGTAGCATCGGCATCCGCGATATTATTGTATGACAATTCCTTGCCGTTCTTCTGAACCGCTTCGGAAAGGCTTCCTGCAACCGGGATGGAGTTTCTGAAGAATGTCGCATGCTGATGAGGGTTCTCTCCGTAACGAAGTTCGCCGACCTTGTCAAAAGTCAGCGTATACATATCGGGAAGCTTCTTTTCAGGCGTACGTGAAAGGAAATACTGGGCTATCAGAGCATCATAAGCCGCTGTATGCTCGAAGACTTTTTTGGCAAGATAGAATCTCGTCTGATAGCTGGTATCACCTGTTGATGATATCTGTCGGAGAACCAGTTCATAATCAGCCGGATCGGTGATTACCGTTACATCCTGATGATTTTTGGCAGCAGCACGCAGCATGGAGGGTCCGCCGATATCAATGTTCTCTACACATTCTTCAAACTCGACTTTAGGTTTCTGAATGGTTGCCTTGAACGGGTAAAGATTAACGACGATCAGGTCAATTGTTTCAATGCCCAGCTCTTCGATCCTCTTCATATGTTCTGGATTGGAACGGATGGCAAGAATACCTCCGTGAATTCTCGGATGCAGCGTCTTAACACGGCCATCAAGGCACTCAGGAAAACCGGTAATCTCAGCAACTTCCTTACAGGGGATACCCTCTGAAGACAGAAGCTTTGCTGTACCGCCCGTTGTCAGAATCTCTACGCCCATCTCCACGAGTTTTCTGGAAAAGTCTGCAATGCCTGTTTTGTCCGAAACGCTGATAATCGCTCTCTTAATCATTGTTGTCCCTCTCTTTTGCCTGTGCAATTGCTTGAAATATAAGCTCTGTTATCCTCTATATTTACCTGATGATCTGCAATCAGTTGGATAGCCCTGGGTAAAATAACCTGCTCGCATTCCTTCATGATTCGAAGCTGGAGGCTTTGCGGAGTATCTTCACGAAGCACTTGTGTGCACTTCTGCAGAAGTATCGGGCCCTCATCGTAATGCTCATTTACAAAATGAACGGTTGCTCCTGATACCTTGACTCCGCGGGCCAGGGCAGCCTCATGCGGCTTTATTCCGTACATTCCATGGCCGCAAAAAGAAGGAATTAATGAAGGATGGATATTTATGATTCGGTTTGAGAACTTCCGGACAACCTTAGGTCCCAGAAGCGACAAAAAACCGGCCAGGACAACAAGTTCTATCCTTTCGTCGGAAAGCGCCTGCATCATGGCTTCGTCATAGGCATTAAAGTCAGGATAGTCCTTTTTTGCAACAACACAGGATGGGATTGCGTGTTTTTTGGCGCGCTCCAAGGCAAACGCATTGTGCGATGAAGATATGATCGTTACTATTGCAACATCACGCAGAGCCTGATTATCAATCTGATCGATAATCGCCTGAAGATTTGTCCCGCCACCCGATACCAGTACGGCTATGTTCATGTAATACTTAAATCTCCTTACCAGTGAATACTGTGAATCTTTTCTTTATGGCTGTCTGGGACACCAGCAGGGAATTCCCCGTCAAAGCATGACGAACAATGTCCGCAGTGTATTCCGGCCGTTGAAGCCTTGAGTCCGTCAAGACTTAAGTATGACAGTGAATCCGCACCGATATGCCTGCGTACTTCCTCCACCGAAGATAATCCGGCGGTCAGTTCATTTTGATCAGGCGTATTTACACCATAAAAGCAGGGATAGCAAAGAGGCGGGGATGCAACACGCATGTGAACTTCCGTAGCACCGGCTTCCCTCAGCATGGCAATGTTATGTTTGGTGGTTGTTCCGCGGACGATTGAATCGTCAACCATCAGGATTCTTTTGCCTTCAACCGCCTTTTTCATAACAGAAAACTTGAGCTGAACCGTCATTTCGCGCTGAAGTTGAGAAGGCTGTACAAAAGTCCTCCCGACATAGCGGTTCTTAAGGAGGGCTGAGCCATAAGGAAGGCCGGTCTCAAGTGCATAGCCCATTGCCGCAGCAAGTCCGGAATCCGGTGCGCCTACAACAAGATCACAGTTACAGGGGGCTTCTTTTGCAAGTGCCCGCCCCATATTCAGGCGTGATTCATATACGCTGGCCCCGTCAATGACACTGTCAGGTCGGGCAAAATATACAAATTCAAAAACGCAGATTCTGCCCTTCTTCTGAGCAATATTTTCCGGGACAAAGTAATTGGACGAAATACCCTCTTTTGAAATCGTGACGACTTCACCGGGAAGAATGTCCCTGATCATCTTTGCGCCGACAGCATCGAGGGCACAGCTTTCAGAGGCAAGAACATAGCAGCTTCCTTTCCTGCCAAGTACAAGCGGCCTGATTCCAAGAGGGTCACGCATGCCGAGTAACTTATTGTCCGTCATAATAACCATTGAGTAAGCCCCGCGAATTTCGGCCATCATCAGCAGAATTGCTTCTTCGATGCATTCGGTCGTAATACGGTTTCGTGCCAGCAGTGAAAGAAGGACTTCAAAATCAGCTGATGTCTGAAAGATTGCGCCTGCCTGCTTTAAATGATTTCTGATTTGATCCGCATTCGTTATTGCTCCGTTGTGGGAGATCGCAAGATGTCCTGATTTTGACTTAATCTGCATAGGCTGAATTGAGTCAAATCCTGATTCATCCGATGAAGGATAGCGGACATGCGCAATAGCGGCATGACCCTTCATGGCCTGCAGGGTCATCTCACTGAAAACCTCAACGACGAGCCCCTGTTCTTTATGGCAGATAATCCTGCCGTTCTGATTAACTGCTATACCGGCAGACTCCTGTCCTCTGTGCTGAAGTGCAAAAAGACCGAAGTAGGACATTCTGGCTGCATCCTGCAGGGCGCCTTCCGTATCGAATACGCCAAAGACACCGCACTCCTCTTCCCAATCACGTTTGATCATGTATGTATTCACTCCCCGATTGATGCAAGCTTTTCGGCAAGACGTTCATTTCTCTGCTCAACCGATGCTTCCAATTCTTCTTTATATTTAACAAGCTTCTGAGAAAGTTCCTCATCCTGCAAGGCAAGAATCTGTGCTGCAAGTATGGCAGCATTAGCTGCACCATCAATGGCAACTGTTGCAACCGGAATTCCGGTCGGCATCTGCACGATGGCGTAGAGAGCATCTACACCTGCAAGTGCGCCGCCCTTGCAGGGAACACCGATAACCGGAAGTATTGTATAGGCTGCAAGGACTCCGGGCAGATGAGCTGCCAGCCCGGCAGCTGCAATAAGAACACCGAATCCCTGTTCTTTTGCAGACGAGGCAAGCTGCGCCGCCTGAAAAGGAGAACGATGCGCCGAGCAGATTTTGGCTTCAAAAGAAATGCCAAATTTGTTCAGCAGCTTAAAACAGCTCTCCATAACCGGAAAATCCGAATCGCTCCCCATGACAACAAGTACCCTGGCACCTGCCATATTACGCACCGCCTTCCAAATTGCAGAAAAAAACCCGCACCCCTATATTTATTAAAAGAATAGTAACAAGGTCTTTCACATTCGTCAATCTTTACGCGAGCAAAGATGCAAACACGGGTAAGCAGATCGTTTTCGCGTCTTATCCAATATTATGAGGTTACACCTGCGGCTCTTGTGTCCATTTAAGCTTGTCAAGGACCCTCTGGTATTCCTCTGAACCCTTTTCATATGCGATCGGGCAGTAATCATTACCCGGGAAAGTCATTGTCATTGAGAATGGAATAACATTAAGTTTATAGCCGGTTACCTTATCCGCGGCATTATCGACTGTAAACGTACACTGTACAATCGCTGTATCCTTGTCTGTAAGGTAGGGCTGGCCTCCAAATGAAAAATTGGAAAGACTGTAAAGAATATATTTACCGTTGTACAGCTCAATCGGCTGCAGTCGGTGAGGGTGATGTCCGACATAAATATCCGCACCGTAATCAATAATCGCATGAGCCATATTAACCTGCGCCGATTCCGGTTCATACATTCGCTCAACACCGGCATGTACGGATATGATGACAATCTCACAGCCCTGACTGCGAAGTGAATCAATGGCTTCATAAATTGGATCGAGATCTCCGGGGAACACAAATCCGGCCATACCGATTTTGACTCCGTCAGATTCAAAAACCGCGTACGAATCATTGAGGCTCCATAAAATCCCTTCTGCATCGAGGGTATCTTCAGTATCCTGAAGTCCCTTATCCCAATAGTCATAGGAATGGTTATTTGCAAGATTCACAGCTTCAACGCTGCCAAGCTTTAGTATGTTCACATATTCTACAGGCCCTTTGAAAGTAAATTCTTTATCACGGGGACTGTTTGAATCTGTTAATGTACCTTCAAAATTAACGAGGGTAAGGTCGTCCTTACTTAAAATATCGACAGAATTTTTAAAGGGATATGCATAATCAGTTCCTATCACACTCTGAAAACTGTTGCTGTTGCCGGCAAGTCCTGTATCCTGTCCAAAAGTACAGTCTCCCAAAAAGCTGACAACGACCTGTCTGTCAGCAGGTGTCGGTGTGGGAGTCGGAGTGGGAATCGGTGTAGGCGTAAATGTAGGAGCAGGGGTTGCCGTAGGAGCGGGCGTTGTTTCAGCCGCCGCCGACGAGCCGTTCGAATAAATCTGTGCATCCGGCCGTTCCGGCTGGCTTTGAACTGTGCGGGAAGCAGCTGAAATAGAGCAGCCCGAAACAGCAGCCATGATAATAAACAGCAGTATGAGTCGGAATTTTCTATGCATGTGTCAGTCTTCCTCAGCTTTCTTCATAAGGTATGTCCAGAAGTTTGCTTCTCACATATAATCCTGAAGATGTTATAAAGTTGTCCGGCCAATGGGCTTCGGCCTTTTCCTGCGGGGTCAGGATACTCGAAGCCATTTTAAGAGCATTGGACTTCTCAGCAATGGAACTCCCGATAGACCAGTTACACCAGCTTATCATGTTTGCATCCAAATAATCCAGCCACAAATCAGATTCGTCCAAATACAGACTGCCACCGCCGGTGCTGTTGGTTGTGCCCCATTCGGTAACAAATATTGCCGCACCAAGTTCCATTGCAATATCCATCTTATCACGAAGTTCCTGTCCATGGGATCCTGCATAAAAATGAACAGTATACATTATATTGTTTCCTTCAACGGGATCAGCAGCTGCAACATCAATCTGCTGACTCCAGTCAGGATTCCCGATAATGATAATATTGTCTGGGTCATTCTCACGAATGGCTGCGACGACTTCCTCCGCATACGGCTTAACATCACGCTCCCATGTTACGATCTTGGAAGCGTCCCCCAAATGACCGCTATTGGGTTCATTGCAGATCTCATACAGGATGTTAGGGAATTCACCGTATTTCTCTGAGATTCTCGAAAACAAATCCAGGGATTCTGATAAATATGTCGCCGGATTACCGTCTGAAAGAATATGCCAGTCAACAATTACATATATGCCCTGCTCGATACACCGGTCAATTCCATCGCAAAGCACTTCGTAATATTTATCGGGATATCTGATATAGCTGTCCGATTCGGTGTACAGAGGAAGCCGTATTACAGAACATCCCCAATCCTCCGCCAAAGTATCTACGCTGGCCTGTGATATAAAGTCGCCTACAAAATTGAGTCCGTGAAGACTCATCCCCTTAAGCTGTATGGGTTCACCTTTAGAATCACACAGATTTGTTCCGACAATCTGAAGCTGACCTGATTCTTCAACTGATTTTGAGATAATGACTGCTGTGCTTGTCAAATCAGATTCATCTTCGGGTACATGTGTAACATCCGCTGCCGGAGAGGATTCTTCTGTCTGTGAAAAGTCCCCGGATGTTTTACTTTCTTTTACGGAAGAATCATTCAATACAACTTCTGCCATGTCCGCTGATGCGTCTTTACAGGCTGTTAAAATCGGCAAAAGTAAAATAGCTGCAAGAATCAAAATGACACATTTCCTCCACATTTTCGCCTTCCTCACTTCTACACGCGTTCATATATCAAGAAATAAAATTTAAAAAAATACGATATCTTTTCATCAAATCGCATGGTAAATTATAGCATATGTAACTAATTAGTGTGCTAAAGGAATATAAATCAGGCCGTTTTGGTGGTTTGGGATGGTATTTTATGAGGTTTATCCCTATATGTCCCCCTGGTTACAAATAAGACACATTTATTTTACAAAATAGAGAATTTGAATTACTAGCAATTGTGGCGATAACAGTGCATAATCTAAACAAAGTTGTACTAATCATGAGGGGGCGATCACAATGGCAAGAATGGAAAGAGTACTTGATAAGATTGACAAGCTGGGTAAGAAGCACAATCTTGGTGCTCTTACAAAAATGGCAGATGACCCGGATGATGAGGTTCGTGAAGCTGTTGCAAAGTCACTGGGGCAGATTCCCACATATGATTCGGGCATGCAGCTTATTCCTTTACTTCGGGATACAGAGCCAATTGTAAGAGCCGCTGCTGCAGAATCCGTCGGTATTATCGGGGCAAAGCACTGCGAAGAATATGTTAAAAAGTTAGCTTATGGGGATAAGGATCCGGATGTACGGAGAATTGCCCTGGCAGCCTACAACAGAATCCGCACTCCTGTTATCTGATTTTCTGCATCAGATGTAATATTACTTCCAAAGAACAAGCTTCCGGAGATAATCTCAACGGAAGCTTTTTTTTAATAATATCTGTTCATACAGTGCCTGAATCCGCTTCACCGGAATCCTGGCTCTTCTCAAAATAATGTGAAAAGTCCCGCAGTCCCTGATATATCTCTTCGCGGGAAAAACCTCCGCGTATCAGGTCATCTGCCGGGAGCTCGGCAAGTCTTGCATAAAACATCTTGCCGGCATACAGAACATAGGCCGAATTGTCTTTTTCAGCATATGAAAAGAGTACATTCTCACCTTCATTGTATTTCTCCTGTTCAAGCAAGTCTAAAAGTTGTGCCGTAAGTGTTTCCAATGAAGCTGAGCTTTCTGAAGTCATATGAATATCATTATCTTCATTCCTGTCAAAAATATTCCTTGCCATCTCTCCGATCTGGTCAATCATGCGCATGAGATAATCTGACATACTTCATTCCTCCGTGCGGATCAGGCAGAGTCTGTTCTATTCCTCTCTTTTGGGGATAATCAGATCCTGTTTTTTATAGATACTAGAAGCCGGTACAAATCCACGCACCATAGACAATGGGTATACAATTGATTTTCGGCCGATTATGCTTGCCGGATTCAGGACACTGTTGCATCCAATTTCAGCAAGATCTCCGATAATGGCACCAAACTTCTTCATCCCTGTCGGAATATTCTCATCTCCGAGGTGCACGGTTGTAAGTGAATGGTCGGATTTGACATTCGATGTTATGGCACCGGCACCCATATGAGCCTTATATCCAAGAACCGAGTCTCCGACATAGTTGTAATGCGGTACTTGGACACCATCGAAAAGGATGACGTTTTTCAGTTCGGTAGAATTACCGACGACAGCTTTTTTACCTACAATCGCACTCCCGCGGATAAAAGCGCAATGCCGGACTTCCGCTTCGTGATCAATGATAGCCGGACCGCCGATAAATGCAGAAGGGTAAACATGTGCAGTCTTTGAGATCCACACATCTTCACCTGCCTTATCATATTCATCCGTGTTAAGTGTCGGTCCAAGTCTGCGTATGAAAGAAGTAATGTCGGGCAGAACCTCCCATGCAAACACTTTATCTTTAAAAATATCCTTTGCTATTGTCTTTTCCAGATCAAGGAGATCGGAAATTTCTATGCCTTCGATCATATTTTTGCCTCCTTTGGTTATGTGTGCAAAAAGCCGTTTCCGGCTTCTCAGAACATATTACATCATTTGTATGAATAATATTGTAGAAAATGCATATGTGGCAAGTACCAAAAGGATAATCAGGACAGCAATGACTTTCCCTGCAGGCCTCGCATAGTTTATACCTCCGTTACTGCCGAACCGATCCTCTACAAAAAGACTCGGGTCCTGTCTATTACAGTAAAACAAACCGAATTTCCAAAACGAATCATCCCCCCTGTCAATCGTTCGAATGAACGGACGCGCTGAAAATGACTCCATCTCCTTCTCTTCCGCAGTTGTAAGTACGGGCTTCAGGCGGCTTCCCGCCTGACCGGCTTTCAAAGGCAGCCAAATAGCAGGAATCAGCATAAGAACAGTAAAAACAAAAATTCCGCCATACATAACAGGCGCTGCAGGAATATAAATATTCAGCTGCATCGGCATGATAAAAAGCATCATCACAGTCATGATAAAAGTGATAAAACCAAGCATGTGACTCATCATTCTCCTGTACAGCCTGTGCTGGGCATAGGAAAGAACAGGATTTTCTATTGATACCTGAAGCTTTGTATAAAATAAAATAATATTGCTTCCAAGCATAATTAAAATCATGATCAGGGAGATCACCGGCATTACAAAAACAACCGCCAGTGATTTTTGTGACCAGGCATCCGCCTGCATATCCGCGTTCCAGTGCTGAACAAGCGTGTCGGGCAGAGATGGATACACGTATAATGCAAATATGGCCGCAATAACGCAAAGTAAGGTTGAAACTACATACCATGAATTGGGTAAATCTTTAAGCCGCCCTCTGATACTTGATGAAGTGGTCTGTGAAGTTCCGATGTTATGGACAAGCCAACCCTTGCCGGACTTGAGGCGGCGCGTTTTATTCCATAAAGGTATATATATGGCAAACTGAAAGAACAGCAGGATCGTCGGCTGATACAAAGATAATAAAAAAACGCTGTCTTCTCGCACATAATATACCGCCGCACCGGCTGCAAGAACAAAAAAAGATGCAGCGAGCATTAATACAGTGTATTGACGCTTCATACCGGCAACTTCATGATCTTCATGTGCTTCTTCCGGGATACGGATTCCAAAAAGTAGGCTTTTCCGGGTTATTCTGGGTAACACCGCCAGCAGTACGCCGGTAAAAAGGCAAATGCACTCACTTAGTGCAAACATGAAAAAGTACAGGGCAGAAGTATTATCCATCTTTTTGTTCTCCGGCGTCTTTTTTTGAAACAACATCCTGATATGCTTCTTCAGCCATTTTTGTAAATTCAGCTTGTG
Source organism: Mageeibacillus sp. UBA5770 (assembly GCA_002418705.1). Next base: position 26,370 of record DIEQ01000120.1, read on the forward strand.
AAATTCCATGGACAGCCGCCTGCGCCGAGAGCTGTCGGAGCCGGTCGGATATGGACGGGAGTACGAGAGATTTATCCGGCATAGACATCACGACAGTAGCACCGGAACGCCGGCTCATCTTCAGGTAGCCTTCATCCCGAAGGATCGCGTATGCCTTATTGACGGTGTGAATATTAATCCCGATATCATCCGAGAGCCTTCGGACAGAAGGAAGCGACTCTCCGGGTGCAAGGTTTCCGTTGGAAATCGCCCGGACGATTTGCTCGTATATCTGCATATAGATGGGCATCTCACTGACAAAGTCGACTGAAATAATCATTTTAATTCTCCCGACATCAGACAGGCTGCGGTTTCGAAACCATCTGTTATATAAATAATATAACAGTACATTTTTTCCTGTCAACTTTTTTGCAAAGCGTCTATGAAAAAGCTACAATATGAATAAGATCCCACTGTAATAATCAAGGAGGCGTAATATGAAGACATCTTCTTTCTGTTTTAATGACGGTGACGGGTTTCATCTGTCGGATGTGAAATGTAATGACACCCTGCATTTTACGGATTCCGACCGGTCCCAGGTCGAAGAGGAAATGAGAAGCAAAATCCTCGAAATAGCTGAACTTCAGGACAAACTCTATGCACAAAACACACATGCAGTACTCCTGATTATTCAGGCGATGGATGCGGCAGGCAAAGATGGGACGATCAAGCATGTGACCAACGGTATAAATCCACAGGGCTGCCATGTCGTCTGTTTCAAAGCACCCTCATCCAACGAACTTGATCATGACTATCTTTGGAGAATCGCCAAAGAAGTTCCGCAGAGAGGTACAATCGGAATTTTCAACCGCTCACATTACGAAGAAGTACTTATCGCGAAAGTTCACGATCTGCCGCAGAAACAGCCGCTACCGAAAGACTGCCTCAAAGGCGGAATCTGGGAAAAAAGATACCGTCAAATCAATAATTTTGAACGGTACCTTTTCGAGAACGGAATTATTCCGGTTAAAGTATTCCTTCATGTATCAAAAAACGAACAGAAAAAGAGAATTCTTGACAGAATTGAAGAGCCCTCCAAAAACTGGAAATTCAGTGCAGGCGACCTTGAAGAGCGCGAACTATGGCCGGAATACCAGAAGGCATTCGAGGATATGATTCAAAACACGGCAACAGAATGTGCGCCATGGTATGTTGTACCGGCCGACAATAAATGGTTTGCCCGTGCCCTTGTAACGGAGATCCTTCTCGATACCCTTCGCAAGATAGATCCAAAATATCCTGAACTTCCTCAAGACCAGAAGAATATCTTGTCACATTATCGCGAAATGCTCGAGAATGAGCCGTCTGAACCGAACTAAACGCAGTTATTCAACCGTTACGCTTTTAGCAAGGTTTCTCGGCTTATCAACATCACAGCCCTTATTGACGGACATGTAATATGCGAAGAGCTGGCAGGGTGTTACGGCTACAATCGGGGCAAGAATCGGATCGATCTCCGGGATATAGAATACCTGGTCACATACCGCTGCTGCACGGGTATGGTTTTCGGAAGTGATCCCCAAAACAACGGCACCTCTTGCTTTGACTTCCTCAATATTGGAAATCATCTTATCCATAAGAGCATCCTGCGTAAGAGGGCACACGACGAGTGTGCCTTTTTCAATGAGGGCAATCGTTCCGTGCTTGAGCTCACCGCCGGGATAGGCTTCTGAATGTATGTACGAAATCTCTTTGAGCTTAAGGGAAGCTTCCATCGAAAGTGCGTAATCAAGTCCGCGTCCAATGAAAAAGATGCTCTCCTCATTGAAATGCTCCGACGCGAAACGCTGAATTTCGGACTGCCTTTCAAGGACCTGGGCAATCTTGTCCGGAATTAATAAAAGCTGCTGCTGATAATACTGGTATTCTTCGTCAGTAATCTTGCCGATCATGTGCGCCATCTCGAAAGCCAGAAGGTATACGCATGAAAGCTGTGTATTATACGCCTTTGTGGATGCCACCGCGATTTCCGGACCGGCCGCCGTGTAAAGAACATAGTCAGCCTCACGAGCGATAGAGCTGCCGAGAACATTGACAACAGCAAGTACCGCCGCTCCTCGCTTTTTCGCCTCACGCATAGCGGCAAGCGTATCAAGAGTCTCTCCGGACTGGCTGATAATGATGACGATGGATTTATCATCGACAAGCGGATCCCTGTAACGGAATTCCGATGCAACATCAACTACGACGGGAATACGGCATAATTTTTCGAAAACATATTTGCCGACACATCCGGCATGATATGCCGTACCACAGGCAACAAAATGAATATTGCGTGCCGCTTTGATCTGATCGGCTGTCAGCGGGAACTGATCAAGGACTATCTTCCCGTTGCGGATCCTCGGAGCCACTGTGGAGCGGACTGCCTTGGGCTCTTCATTCATTTCCTTCATCATGAAATGTTCATAACCGCCTTTTTCGGCAGCTTCGGAATCCCAGTCTATATGAAGCGTTTCACGGTGGATTTGATTGCCATGAATGCCAAATAACTTAACTGCATCTTTGGTAAGAACAATAATTTCATTGTCCTCGATAACAAGTACTTCCCTGGTGTGATGCAAGAGAGCCGGAATATCTGATGCAAGGAAATTTGCACCGTCACCAACGCCAACCACAAGGGGGCTGTCTTTTCGGGCTGCAATGATGGTCTCGGGATAATCTGTGCAGAGAACACCGAGTGCATAAGAACCCTCGACCTCAAGAAGTGTTGTCTGAATGGCATAAAACAGGTCAAAGTTACAATTTGTTAAGTAGTGGTATTCAATCAGGTGAGCTATTACTTCTGTATCAGTCTGTGATACAAATTCATAACCCTTGTCCATAAGATGCTGCCTTAGTTCAATGTAATTCTCGATAATACCATTATGGACAACACAGATGCGTCCGTTTCTGGAGACATGCGGATGAGAATTCTCATCACTCGGGGCTCCGTGAGTCGCCCAGCGTGTATGACCAATCCCAGTATGAATGTTCTTCTGAACGGGTTCTTTTAAATCAGACGATAAATACCCTTCTTCTGTCAGAAGATCGGCCAGAATTTTGAGTCTCCCCTGCTTTTTGATGACTTTCAATTTACCATCCTGCAAAAAAGCTGCTCCGGCTGAGTCATATCCTCTATATTCCAAACGGCTTAAACCACTAATCAGAATGGGTAATGCATCCTTTTCACCGACATATCCTACGATTCCACACATATTGCTGTCTCCTTACGTTTTTTGTACTGTATTCAAAATCATGCTCCGTATCGTGCAACTATCAACTCGACCAGATGTTCTGCCATATCATCAATAGTAGAAAGATCCTCGCCTTCGATCATGACCCTTATCATTGGTTCTGTACCGGATGCGCGCACAAGGATCCTGCCTTTTGCTCCAAGTATCTTTTCATATTTGGCTATTGAGGCTTTCAAGTCCTTGTCATCCATCGCTTTTTGCTTTTTATCTTCAGGTATTCGAGCAGGTTTTAAGACCTGGGGAAGAACGGATATGACATTTGCGATTTTGGAAAGCGGCTTCTTTCTTCTGACCAAAACCCGCAGAAGTGCTAAGGCAGTCAGAATTCCATCCCCTGTAGTAGAATGATCAAGCAGGATTACATGTCCGGACTGTTCTCCTCCGAGATTATATCCGCCTGCAAGCATCTGTTCGAGAACATATCGGTCACCGACTTTTGTCTTGAGTAAGGAAAGTCCGGTTTTTTCAGCCATAATATCAAGTCCGAGATTGCTCATTACCGTAACTACAACGGTATCGGAAGCAAGTTCTTTCGTTTCCTTCATATCCAGGCCGATAATTGCCAGAATTGCATCGCCGTCAATAAGGGTTCCAAACTCATCCATAGCAAGAAGCCGATCAGCATCCCCGTCAAAAGCGAGACCGAGGTCACAGCCTTCGCGCCTTATCAGATCGCGCAGCTGTCCCATGTGTGTTGATCCGCAATTGTGGTTGATATTAATACCGTCAGGTTTGTTGCAGGTAACACACACCGTAGCACCCAAATCCTTGAAAAGATCAGGTGCTATGTCGCTTGCTGCACCATTAGCGCAGTCAATAGCAATCTTCAGATTGGTAAGATCAACGCTAAGTCTTCTCTTAATATGCTCTTCATACTCATGAGCGGCTTCCTGCATGATGATTCGCTGGCCGATCAGACCGCCGACAGGGCGCTGCCATGTGTTTTCATTATATGCATTTACTATCGCTTCAATTTCATCTTCGGTATCATCCGCAAGCTTAAATCCGGTTCCGGCAAAAAACTTGATACCGTTGTATTCATATGAATTATGCGAAGCGGATATCATTATGCCTACGTCACAATGGTATTTACTGGTAAGGTATGCTACGGCCGGTGTAGGAATGACTCCGCAAATAAGTACATCAGCTCCGGCGGAACAGATACCTGCGGTCAGCGCGGCCTCCAGCATGGCACAGGAAATTCTCGTATCGCAGCCGATCAGAATTGTAGGTTTGTGGCTTGTTTCTCCTGCAAGTACGATTGCACCTGCAACGCCCAGCTTAAAGGCGAGATCAGGAGTCAGTTCTTTGTTGGCAATCCCTCTGACTCCGTCTGTTCCGAACATTCTATTCATATAACCCTCCAAATTAATAAAATTATGCCCGAAGAGCAGTTTTGAATATTCTATCTGCTATTTGGGTTATAAATATTTACAGTAATCGTTTCCGGATTCTGGCTGGTGACTCTGAAATACTCAGCGTTTTCAGAAGAAATATCGATTGGCAGTTCAACAACACCTGCTGACATGATGTCTGAATAATCAATCGATGCCTTGATATCGGTTTCATCGAATTCAGCCATAGTGTTTTTTCTGCCGATAATACTCACTGAGACTGTTGATACCGGATAATATACATCCAGATCCCGTTCTTCAAGCAGTTCTGCATTCTGATTGACGATAGGAATCGTAAATGACTTTTCAGAGATGGGGTTGCTTGTTACCTGAATATAAGTCCAAAGCCCCACCGATATCAGGAGGGAAACCAGGAAAAGGAATACCTTTTGAAGCCGGGACATCCTGAGAGCCTTTGATGAGGCAATTCTTGCTGCAATAGGAAGATCAATCTTATCTCCTGCCTGCGAGATGACATATTCCTTCTGTGGAACGGAACAGATAACGGGTTTGCCTGCCAGAACTTTCTCTGTCGGCTGGCTGTCAGAACGCCCCTGCTGTTCCTGCACATCCGTACTTCTTCTGCGGCTCCAGGGCGTACGGTATTTGATTCTATGCCCAAACTTATTGACAGCTGCCGATACACCAAGAAGATACTGCAGATTGCTGCGAAGTTCTTCGCCATTCTGCATTACATAAAGGCAGCCGTCCAGCGCAATTGAAATGGTACCGCGTTCTTCGGAAACAGCAATTGCAACTGCATCTCCCATTTCACTTGCTCCGATAGCCGCACGATGCCGCGTTCCCAAATCCTCGCGGATATGATAATTATCTGCCAGGGGAATATGGCATCTCGCAGCTGCAATTCTGCCGCCGCGGATCAGAATTGCACCGTCATGAAGGGGTGATCCCTTATAGAAAATAGACTGCAGCATTGTGTCCGTCACGGAAGAATCAAGCTTGACCGCATTCTCCTGCTCAACAAGTTCGCTTAACTTGGAATTGCGTTCAAAAATAATCAGTGCACCGGTATATGTTTTACTCATTTTTACACAGGCATTGACCATTTCGTCAATCATTCGCTGCAGCAGATGCTGTGGGTCCTGGTATTCAGTTGAAAATGCATTGGAAAAGGATGTAAATGACTTAAGTCCGACTGTTTCAAGTGCTCGCCGAAGTTCCGGCTGAAAAATGACAACAAAAGCAAGGGCAACTATATACAGAATTTTATTAAACAGAAATCCAACCATCTCGAGTCCCAGGAGACTGCAGAACATGGCAAGAATAACAATCAGCAAAACACCCTTGAGGAGCTGCCATGCCCTTGTCTCACGAAGAATACGGATCAGGTTGTAAAGAAGGACGGCAACAAGCAGAATATCAGCAACATAACGGAAAATATCTGTTGGTCCACCGAAAAAAAGGATACCACTGCTCAGGCCCGAGAAGATTTCCCGGACAAAATTTATGATATCAGCCATAACTCCGTTGTCCAAAGTAATCCTCCATCTCATAATTTATGTCTAACAATTATACCACAAGCTCCTTATTAACGCTCCTCACGAAAATATGCCGTGCCGATGGCACTTGGTCCCCTCCAGGCTTTCTTCCTGGAATAGGTAATGATCAGAACAACAACTGTCAGAATGTATGGGTACATAACCATAATATACTGGTTGAAAAAGATCATGGATGACAGCTGCGGAAATTGCTGTATGGAAAGTCCGATGATGGATAAAGCACCAAAAATAAATGCTCCGCCGATTGCTTTGATCGGATGCCATCTTACAAAAATAACAAGGGCTACAACAATCCATCCTTTACCGGCAGTAATATCGGAATGCCACTGGCGCTGCAGAACAAGTGGAATATACAATCCCGCCAGTCCGCAGAGCATGCCTCCAATAACTATATACATATACTTTATTCTGTCGACCATTAGTCCGGAAGCATCTGCTGCACCGGGGTTTTCACCAACCATGCGTAGTGCAAGTCCCTCTTTGGTCTTAAAGAAAAATAAAGTCATTATGGCAGCCAGGACCAGTGATGCATATATAAAAATATCATGTGATAAAAATGCGATATTTAAAAAGCTCAGAACCGGGTTTGTGACGTTGTGGAGTTCAAACGGATGATAGGAAAAAAATGCGGTAATATGCTCCGGTGTATTCGTATTCGCGACTGTGCTTCCCAGGGTATTCGCAAGCCCGGCACCGAACGTAGTCAGTGCAAGCCCGGAAACATTCTGATTAGCGCGAAGCGTAACTGTAAGAATCGCATAAAGCAAGGCACCTACACCGGCACCAAGAGCGGCTGCCAGAAGCGTAAGTCCGAGATTCTGAGTTCGGACCGCGGCTACATATCCGCAGGATCCGCCCATCAGCATCATGCCTTCGACACCCAGGTTCAAATGTCCGGCACGCTCAGTCAGGAGCTCGCCTAATGTGCCAAGGAGCAGCGATACACTGTATGCAATGGCCGATGCCATAAATGTTGCAGCAATAAAATTTATATCCATTTATGCATCTCCTTTCTGAGCCGAATCTTCGGGGCTGACATAAGCGCAGGATTCCAGATCTTCCTTTGCAATTTTCTTCTTGCTTTTGTCCTTTATAATTCTGAATCGAAGGAAAAATTCACCGCCTAATGCAGACATAAGTATCATCCCCTGAATGATAAAGGCAACAGCCGAAGGTACTTGAAGCTTAATCTGAATGACCTGTGCTCCCTGCTCGAGTGCGGCAATAAGAATGGAGACTACCATAATAATCGGTGCGGAAAGCCCGGAAAGCCAGGCGATGACAATCGCCGTAAAGCCTGCGTTGCCGGTAATGGCCGGGGATAAGGTATATACGGATCCGGCAAGCTTGACCATGCCGGCAATACCCACAATACCCCCCGATAAAGCAACACCCGTAAGCATTACTTTCTTGACGTTGATGCCGGCATAATTTGCCGTAGGCTCACTTTCTCCGACAACACGGATCTCATAGCCCAGCTTTGTCTTACGGATAAGAAGAAAAACAATGAGAGCCAGAACAAGTGCAATGATCCAGCCGATATGAATTCCGAAAAGAACAGGAAGGTGTGCCTGCACCTGTATTGCTTTAATTTTAGGGAAACCTTTTGCAGCAGGGTCACGCCACAGGACATAGTGAAGGAACTGTACAATCGAGAGCGCAATATAATTCATCATCAAAGTAAAAAGCGTCTCGTTCGTCCTTGAATACACACGGAAGAGACCCGGAATCAAGGCCCATATTGCTCCGCCGAGGAAGCCTGCGGCACCCATGGTAAGGATGAGGATGAGGGCAGGTGTCGTCTCAGGCATGTTATGAGAAACAAATGTCGCAAAAATGCAGCCCATGATTATCTGGCCTTCACCGCCGATATTCCAGAACTTCATTCGAAATGCTATAGCCAGCCCGAGTGCTGTTATTGACAGAGGAATCGCAATGGTAAATGTATTGATCAGCGAATTAGCTGATCCGAATGCCCCGAAAATCAGAGCTGAGAAAGTGGCAAAGGGATCAAAGCCAAGTATTGCTATCAGAATACCTGCAAGCAGGATACCGGTCAGAATCGATGCAAATCTGACAATTGCACCTTTCCATTTTGGGAGATCGTCCTTTTTAGCTATTCGAAACATCTTCGGCGCCCCCTTTAATCTTTTCGATCCTGGTACCGGACATCATCTGACCGAGTTCCTCTTTGGTGACAGATCTTGCATCGGCAATACCGGTAATCTCTCCGGCACACATAACCATGATCCTGTCGCAGAGCTCAAGGAGGACATCAAGGTCTTCACCAATGTAAAGAATGGCGACATCCTTTTTCTTCTGCATATTCAGGAGATTGAAAATCGTGTATGAAGAATTGATATCCAGTCCGCGAACCGCATAAGCTGTAATCAACAGCTTGGGATTCAGGTTGATTTCCCGACCGAGTATTACCTTCTGAATATTGCCGCCGGAGAGTTTTCTGACCGGATGAAATATGCCAGGCGTGTTGATCTCAAGCTCTTTGACAATATGCTCGGCTTTTACCCTCACCTCAGCCGTTTTTAAGAACGGGCCCTTCTGAAAAGAATAATCCTTCAGCAGTATATTGTCGGCTATATCCATGGAAGCCACAAGGCCCATGCCAAGGCGGTCCTCAGGAATGAAACTCATCGAAACACCCATACGGATGATTTCTCTGGGGGATTTACCGGATATATTGGATCCCTCAAAGATGATATCGCCGGTTTCGGAAGTTATTATGCCGGCAATTGCTTCACAAAGTTCCTTTTGTCCGCTTCCGGCCAGACCTGCAACCCCCAGGATTTCCCCGTGCTTAAGTCCAAATGAAATTCCGGACAGCTTTTGATGTCCTTCCGGGTTGACATATGAAAGGTTTTCGACACGAAGGCATTCTTTGGATTCAGGCTTCGGAGCCGGCCTGTCTATGGACAGGTCAACTTTACGGCCGACCATTTTCTCAACAAGTTCGTATGGATCTGTATCTGCAATATTATATGTTTTGATGCTCTTCCCTTTACGAAGCACAGTCACACGATCGCAAAGATCCATAACTTCGTTAAGCTTATGGCTGATAAAAACAACGGAGCATCCGCTTTCGCGCATCTTTCGGAGGACTTTGAAAAGCTTCCGGATTTCCTGAGGCGTCAGGACTGCCGTCGGTTCATCAAGCACCAATATCTTGGCGCCATGATATAGAACCTTTAAAATCGCAACAGTCTGCTTCTCACTGACAGACAGCTGGATCGTCGGTTTATCCGGATCAATCTCCATGCCAAATTTCTCTGAAAAAGCACGTATGGCTGCACTTTCTTTTTTACGGTTCAAAATAAAACCGCTGGATCCGGCGGTAATGTTCTCTGCAGCCGTCAAAGGCTCAGCCAGCATAAAATGCTGATACACCATACCGATACCGCAAGCTATTGAGTCTTTGGGCGCATGGAATACCTTGCATTCACCGCCGACTTCGATCCTGCCGGCATCCGGCTTGTAAATTCCGGAAAGAATATTCATCAGTGTGCTCTTACCCGAACCATTCTCGCCAAGAAGAGCATGTATCTCACCTTCCCGTACCTGAAAATGAATATTATCATTTGCTTTTACGGATCCGAAAGATTTGCTGATTCCCTGCATTGAAAAGGCAAGCTTCGGTGTGGCTGGCATATTATCACTCATTTTGATACTCCACATCTGCTAATGAACACTTCGCGGCATCCCGGCTTACACCAAGATGCCGCGAAAGCATCATTTCATTATTCCGTTTTTGATCAGGATGCCGGAACTTCTCCGACAACACCTTCAACAAACCACATCATACCCATCTGATCGTCATAGCTGATGCTTGTTCCTGCAGCTACTTTTTCAGTACCGGTCTGATCATTGATAGGACCTGCAAAGACAAACGCGTTGCCTTCTTCGGTAACCTTATCCTGGACAGCTGCGACAGCAGCCTTAGCTTCGTCGGAAACAAGGTCGGAAAGAGTGTCAAGCTTAGCTACGCCCTCTTTCATACCGCCCCAATAGTTTTCAACTTTGAACTCACCGTCAAGAACCTGCTGGATCTTGTATGTATAATATGTTCCCCAGTTCCAGAGGGGAGCTGTAAGATATGCTTTAGGAGCGCCGGCATATGAGAGGTCATATCCAACAGCGAATTTGCCTGCGGTCTCAGCAGCAGTAATGGCAGCAGGAGAATCCTGATGCTGTGCCATAACGTCAATGCCCTGAGCAAGTAATGACTCAGCAGCTGCCTTTTCTTTATCCATGTCAAACCATGTGTTTGTCCATACTACGCTGACGGTCGCATCAGGGTTAACGGATCTTGCACCGATTGTGTAAGCATTGATTCCGCGGATAACTTCCGGGATCGGGAAAGCGGCAACATATCCAAGCTTGTTGGATGTTGTCATAAGTCCTGCAACGATACCCGCAAGGTAACGTCCGGTCTCAATCTGGCCGAAATATGTATCCATATTGGTTTCATTTCTCATATAAC
>DIEQ01000136.1 GCA_002418705.1 Mageeibacillus sp. UBA5770
CCATTACGCTGCAGGCAAAAGAAAGCCTTTGTCCCTGCCCGGAGATATATTGTGAACCTCGTCAGTGCGCTTTTGCCTCTGACTATTACAGGCGGCTTCCAAAGGCGATATCGGAATTACTTATTCAATATGAGCTTACTCCTGAATCTGTATTGACTGCGGCAAAAAAGCATTCTTTGTGCCCGCACGAACTGATGCTCGACATCTCACTCTATTGTGACGTAATCATCGGTGACTATAACCATGCGTTCAATCCGCGCGTTATGCTTGAGCGTTATTTCAACCAGCCGGAACTCCATCACGTACTGCTTGTTGATGAGGCACACAACCTCGTTGACCGTTCTCGCGACATGTATTCAGCAGCCCTGTTAAAGAGCACGCTGACGGAATGCCAGAAATCTCTGCACGGCATGGACGCCCGTGTGGACGGATATATGGCGGACATAACTTCCTATTTCCAGATTCTGACTGACAGCATTATGCGCGGTGAAGACGGATTCTCGCTTGTCGAACACGATATTCCCGCAAAGGATGTCATGACAGCTCCCTCTTTCCGCGCTGCACGCGTTGTACCTCGCATTTTATATAAAATGCTCTGGAAGTTCTGTTACTTTGTGCGTCCGGTTCTCGATGCCCTGCCGCCGGGTCCGCTCCGTAAAAGTGTGCTCGATTTCTTTTTTGATGCCCGGTTTTTCCTGTCGGTCCTTGAACTCTACTTTGATGATGCCTATGTCCTTACAGCCGAAGCTGCTGCAGGCAATCCATCAGCCGGCATCGGGACCGGGCTGATCATAAGTCTTGCCTGCCTGGACGCCTCGTCGAAGATTCATCAGTCGATAACCGACAAGCATGCAGCAGTGTTTTTTTCTGCCACCCTGTCACCGACGCATTACTACACAACGATGCTTCTCGGTGACAAAAATACATCAGATGCAAAAACGCTGACCCTGTCGAGCCCTTTTCCACCGGAGAACCTGTCCGTCGGAATTTTAAATAACATTAAAACAACATATCAGGAGCGAAACTTCAGCATCGACAAAGTGACTGATGCAATCATGACCGTTACGGAAGGAAAAATAGGTAATTATCTTATTTATCTGCCGTCTTTTGCATACCTTAAAATGCTTTCGGATGCAGTCAGAAACCGTCTCTATGCGGACGGAATTGATAATATTGAGTGTCTGATTCAGACGCCTTCGATGAACCGAAGGCAAAAAGAAATTTTCCTGGATCGCTTTGAAGAATTCGGCAGCAGGACGCTGTTTGCTTTTGCCGTACTCGGCGGTCATTTTGGCGAAGGTATTGATCTTGTCGGAGAACGTCTCTCCGGAGTCATGATAGTAGGTGTGGGACTTCCTCTTCTCTGCCCGCAAAGGGAGATCATGAGGCAGTATTTTCAGGAAAAATTCGGGGAGGGCTTTGCCTTCGCGTATCGCTTCCCCGGCTGGGAAAAGGTACTGCAGGCCGCAGGACGCGTAATCCGCAACGAAGATGATACGGGTTTTGTTCTGTTAATGGACGAACGTTATGAAAAACCCGAATATCACATGCTTTTTCCGGAACACTGGCACTCTGTTACACTGGAAAACGCGGATGACCTGGTAAATTTCAGCGAAGGACTATAAACGGCTTTTCATCCAATTTTCTGTTTTAGTCCTGGTTCTCCCGGGGGCTCCAGGTCGGCTGATCGAGCAGCAAATCCATGCGCGTGTAATTTTTCTCGAGGCGGTCGCTCAGATAGCGCCTGCTGACCCGTGACATCTCATCGAGTATTTTGGGTGATACGGAAAATGAAAACAGCTTGGCAAGCGGAGCCTCATAAATATATACCAGCGCATCAATACAGCCTGAAGAAATGAGCTGATAACGGCCGGCATCTTTGAGACAAGAGGCCTTACGGCAGTACAGCCGGCACTTCGTATACGAAAAAGCTCCGTATTGCTGAGAATTCTTCTCCCCGCAGGCGCAAATACCCATATTGGATGAAAAACCAAGGAGATCGGGAATTTTCCACTCAAAGACACTGACGATAAGGCGATAATCCTTATCCTTTTTCGTCAGTGCATAAAGTGCGTGAAGAAGCAGCGGATATACAGCGCGGCAGGATTCATTATCCACGCATACATCGGATGTTATTTCCAAAAGATGAGCTGAAGCCGTCAGTCGTTCAATGTCCTCCTGAACGGCTGTAAAGGGCTCAACAATCTCGGCATCACGCAGGTAGTAATAATCGTGCGACTTCGCAAGAACGAAGTCACAGAGCATCAGAGCCTGTGTAGAATAAGAGAAAGGGCTTGAGGATTTTGCCGCAGCAGGCGCACGTGCGCTTACCACGCCCCTGTCCTGCGTAAGTATGCTGATAATTCGATCTGATTCTTTGTAGAGGACACTTCTAATAATCAGCCCGCGAACAGAAAGAAAGGACATATCGGTTAATCATCCTTCCGGTATCCCAAGTCGTGAAGAAAGACGGGTTTGTTTTTCCAGTCGGCACGAACCTTGACATGCAGGTCAAGGAACACTTTACACCCGCACATTTTTTCAATGTTTTCCCGTGCTCTTGTTCCGATCCGCTTAATCATCTGACCGTTCTTTCCAAGAAGGATGGAACGATGGGATGTTTTTTCGCATATGATAGAGGCAGAAATGCGGATAAGATCCCTGTCATAATCATCTTTGGCGTCCTCAAGGAGACGCTCCTCGAACAACTCTATTTCTACAGCCGTTCCGTGAGGGATTTCCTCATTCGTATAATGAAGTATCTGTTCACGGATAAGCTCCGCAGCCAGGACTCTTTCGGACTGATCCGTAATCTCTTCTATGGGGAAAAACCTGGGACCTGACGGAAGTCTGTCAACTATTTCTTTGAGAAGTTCCGGAACGCCGTCACCCGTTCTGGCCGAGACAGGTATGATAGCTTCAAAGGCAAAAAGATTATAATACTGCTGAATGATTGGAAGAAGGGATTCTTTTTCCACTGCATCCGCCTTGTTAATCGCAAGAATTACTTTCTGTCCCGATTCTTTTGCTTTGAGGCAGGCTTCTCTTTCAACATGGGAAGGACTGCCTTTAGTCGCATCGGCAAGCATTAAGATAAGGTCGGAATCTTTGGCGGCGCGGAACGCTACATCTACCATATATTCGGCAAGGGCGGATTTCGGGCGGTGTATGCCGGGTGTGTCAACAAAAACAATCTGCGAACCCTCACCGTTGACGACAGAACGGATATTTTTACGGGTCGTCTGTGGCTTAGAGGATACAATGGCAAGTTTCATTCCTGAAATTTGATTCAGAAGTGTTGATTTACCGACATTGGGGCGTCCGACGATGGCGACAAAGCCGGAATGCGCTAATTCTTCCCGGTCAAATTGTGATGTTCTTTTATTTGCCGGCGTTTTTTGTGTTTCAGCTTCTTCCGGAATTGCTTCGCGGGAAATTCCCAGGTCATTCAGGATATTTTCCTGTTCTGATATCATTTCTTTCTCCTCATTCTTATCTATGTGATCGAAACCCAGCAAATGCAGGGCTGCGTGGGTAGCCAGAAATGCGACTTCGCGTTCCATGGAGTGACCGTATTCCTTTGACTGTTCAAGGGCTCTGTCCAGTGAAATGAGAACCTCGCCTAAAGGCAGTTCACTTATACCGTCCGCATGAGGAATAACATCCGATGCAGCCAGCGGCTGTATCAGTTTCCCCTGCTTCATCTCGAGAAGCGGAAATGTAAGAACATCAGTAACCTGACTGACATCCCTGAATTCCCTGTTTATTTTTTTCATGTATTCCGGACCGACAAAATTAATTGTCGTAGAAAGCACAATACTTTCTTTCAGCAGGCGTTTGTCCAGAAAAGAACGCTGCATGACCTTATCCATGGCTTTTTGGCACAGGGATTTGTACATAGCAACCTGTTCAGAATTAAAATGGCGCTGTTTATTTACGAACAGAAGAATCATCCGGATACTTCACCCTCTCGTGGAAGACGCCGGCATATACCTGCAAGAACGAACGAATGATTAATTCGACATCATTGAAGGACAACCCGGAGTTAACTAATTGGTCTTGTTCAATTTTTTGTTTGATAAGCTTTCTAAACAAGTCTTCAGCTGCATCAAGTGATGTGATGCCTGTCGATTTGATTGCTGCTTCACAGGTGTCAGCCAGCATGACGACAGCTGATTCGCGTGAAGAAGGTATGGAACAGCGATACTTGAAGGTGCCCATTGACGGTTCGGCAAGACCTTTTTCAACAGCCAGGGCTTTTGCCTTATGGTAAAAATACGCCTGGAATGTAGAACCGTGATGTTCCTGGATAATACGGATTATACTCGAAGGCAGCCTGTATCTTCTGGCAAGCCTTACTCCCTGATCAGGATGTGAAGTAATGATTCCCGCACTCTCTTCCGGCGGAAGATCGTCATGGGGATTCGTGCCGTTCTGCTGGTTCTCCGTAAAATACAGCGGTTTTTCAAGCTTGCCGATATCATGATAATACGCACCGACTTTTGCAAGAAGCGCATTGGCCCCAATCGATTCGGCTGCAGAATCAGCCAGGTTGGCGACCATCATGCTGTGCTGAGAGGTTCCGGGAGCTTCCACAAAAAGACGCTTAAGAAGCGGATTGCCGGGCTGGGACAAGTCGATCAGGCGAACCGGCGAAACGGTGTTCGAAATAAGTTCAAAAATCGGCATGAAACCAATGGATGCGATAACAGATACGGATCCCGCTATGACAGCCCATATCGCTGACATGAGCAAATCAGTGCGGCTTGACTTCAGCACGAGATTAATGCCGACGGCAGCTAAAAAACATGCGAGTGAAGTGAACAAAATGAGGGAGGCTGAATTATATTTCCTGCTCCTCTGCCCTGCTATCATTGAGCATACAAATATGCCGATAATAGAAGTGAAAACAAATTCAACGTCGAACTGGCAGATTGGAAGGATAATGAGAACCTGGAGAAGCGACAGTACGATTCCTGACTGGGCCCCTAAATAGGTTGCGGCAATAACGGCCGTAAAATAAACAGGGGAAATGAGCGTAGAAAAGCCGGAAAAATACACCGCGCATATGATAGGCACGATAAATGCCAGGGAAAGGGCAAGTATATCTCTCGGGTTGGTAACCAGTTCCGGTTCATAACGTGTCAGATAGATCCCGATAATTGTAAATACGATCATCATATAGGCAAAAATACCAAGCAGAAGAACCGTGTCAAAGCTGTTATTTTCTATAAGATCCAGATCGACAAGTGTCTGGTAGGTATTCTGCGTAATCACATCACCGAAACTTACAATTCTGGTACCTTTTTCAATCATGACCGGATTATTGACTGCAGAATTGTATGCCGCCTGCTTTGCTGCATTTGTGGCTGCTTCGTCATATATGGCGTTGGGCTTGAGGAAATTTGCGAGAAGAGAATTGACCAGTCTGGAGTTGGAAATATAGAGGGAACCACTGGATGAACTCAAATTGACTGTCAATTCATCAATTTGCGTTTTGAGTATGGAATCATCTATCTTGTCAGACAGAATCAAAGATGCAATGGATACCGACTGTGTCTGAATATATTTCAGAAGGGTTTCATCGGCAGTTATAAGCTGAAACGACTCGTCGTCTGTTAAAGTAATGCCAAAATCTGACTGAACTCTCTTGATAAAATTGTCGCTGACAACCCGGTACGTCTCTTTAACCGTACCGTCAGGATTCAAATTTGAGTTGCGGAGGTTAACACAGATGGAAAATAACCGGGTAAGATCTGAAACACCCTTCTCAGAAATCTCATCAGAACGAACATATATGGGTGCTACGGAACTCATGCTCTTCTGGGCACGTGTCTCCGTCTCATTGGAATCGACTACAGATCGGGGAGCTGTAATATCCACATCACTTATGGCACCGGGTGTAAGTGTGTATCGCTGAGGAATTGAACCGTAATAAACAAATCCGACAACAAAGAGTGCTAATAGTCCGACAAGAATTGCCGGAAGCAGTTTATTCAGGATACCGGAAGGTTTCATGATTCGATTGCCCCCCTCTCTTTTCTGTCATTATAAGCCATGATGATTCTTTGTACCAATGGATTTCTGACAATATCTGCATCGGAAAGTGATACAATGCCGATTCCGGGAATATCCCGCAGCAGAATCGATGCATCTGTGAGTCCGTTTCTAACACCGCGCGGCAGGTCAATCTGCGTTATGTCACCGCAGATACATGCCTTTGCGTTCATTCCAATTCTTGTGACAAACATCTTCATCTGCTCAACGGTGGTATTCTGCGCTTCATCAAGCAGGATAAAAGCATCATCTAGTGTACGTCCGCGCATAAAAGCGAGGGGTGACACTTCAATCTGCCCCTTTTCCGTATATTTAAGAAAGGCATCTTCTCCGAGAAGTTCATGCAGGGCATCATAAATAGGCCGCATATACGGATCAACCTTTTCCTGGAGGTCACCCGGCAGAAATCCCAGGCGTTCCCCTGCTTCAACAGCAGGCCTCGCAAGGATGATCCTTGATACTTCACGGTTTCTGAATGCAGCTACGGCCATGGCGACTCCAAGGAATGTTTTGCCGGTACCTGCCGGCCCGATGCACAGGACAAGTTCATTATGTTTCTGCGTATCAATATAAACCCGCTGTCCGAGCGTTTTTGCACGTATTGATTTGCCTTTTGGAGTTACAACAACAACCTCATCGCTGGTACTTCGAAAAGAATCCAGACGGTTTTCAAGCGAAAGCGTGCAGAAATAACGGACAATCTGTTCATCCATCTCCTCACCCGTTTTCAGAAAATAATCAATGGATGACAATACCTCGTTTGCGTGGGACCTGTCAGAAGCCTTACCTGTCAGAATTACTCCGCCTTCTGACGTTTCAATCTGTACCGAAAATAAAGATTCGATAATATTAATGAATTTACCGTTTCCGACAAAAAGATCATGAAGCCTGTCAAACGGTACTTTTTCCGTGTCATATGCTGCTGTCATAATATCGGCATATCTTCCTTTCGCTTACTTATATTTGTCGGTTTGTAAGACTGTCTTCCGACAGTTTGGGGATTGATACAGTATCGCTTGATGAAACTGTTATAACTGCAACCGTCTGAAGCTGTTCAATCAGATTATTGATGAGCTGCAGTCCCCGGTTGATGTTTTCTTCTTTATAAATAGCCCTGATGATAAACTGCGACGAAGCAGGATAGGAATTTCCATTAATTACTATCTGCGGATTTGTCGTACCCGTATCCCGGATCTCCGTCATGGCGACGATACGATCATTGTTTATACTTATAGCCAATGCACCTGAGGCTCTTAGTTCATTAATCAGGAGAAGCAGTCTCGACGCCTTCACAGGAGCATCGGTACCCGGATCCATGACAACCTGCAGACCGCTTCCGGACACATCCGTGAGTCCGGCAAAAACCTCGGCTTTCAGCTTTTCATCCATTATTGTCTGCAGGGATTTGTTGTCACCTGAAAGTTCAGCGCCCATGGATGTAATAAGATCAGAAAGATTTTGATTCTGATCGGAAAGCTCAGCATTTTCACGCATGAGAGTCATAACCTGGTCCTGAAGTTCAGTGAGGTCCTGCCTGGCATAATATGCCTGCAGATTGCTGGCATTAATATTTTTCAGCTGCAGTGCGATAAGAAGGCCAAGAATAAAGAATACAATGATAGCTCCGGTTGATAATGATAATCTATGCTTCATTTTGGATCTTTTACCCCCAGTTCTTCACTCAATGACTCAACAGCAGCATTATCGGAAAACGCCGGAATGGATATGGCAGCATTTTGGGAGAAAGCGATTTCCACGCCCTCTGATATCCTGTATGCGATATATTTGTCATTTTTGAGTATATCATACGTGGCAGCTGGATCGCAGACAGCAGTAATAATAAACGGAACAGGATAGCGACTGTTATTGACACGTATTGTAGGACCGGTGCAGCTGATGCTCGTTGTGCATACAATGCGTTCCCCGTTGATTGCAAGGGCTTTGGCACCCGCAGCTTTTAGCAGATCCACAAAATACTGCACATCCTGGGAGTGTATCAGGCTTGACTGATTCATGTCTGAGGTGTCGGTTATCGTTGAGTCACTGAGCGTAATGGTAACACCGCCCCCCTCGACAACTGTAAGTCCGGCAAGTTCGCGGATCTCGGCAAGGGATGCAGCGAGCTCAGAATACCCCTGCTCATTTAAGACATTTTCTGTGAGCTCATCTTTTTGCCCGGCAAGGATAATATTCTGCTCTTTTAACCTGCTGTTTTCACTTGTAAGATCGTCAAGCTGCTGCTGATAGGCCGCATGCCTTGCCTTCGAAGAAGTAATCTGCTCCTGTACACTTATTCCTTCGCGTATCTGCATGGACAAAAAAGTCCCGAGCATCAGAAAAAGAACCATGTACAGGAGATTTTCGGCTAGCCTGGAGTGAGCATTCGGACGTGAAGTCATACGCAGTCAATACACTTTCTTTCCATACAGGGGATCAGTTCTGATCCCTTAGTTTAGAAACAAGATCTTTATAATACTGAGGAAGGTCTATTTCCAGATCAATTGTCTCCCCTGTTGACGGGTGGACAAACGAAAGGGATTTGCTGTGCAGGGCCTGACCGACCATGCCGTATGCAGGACGCTTCGGAGCATAAATAGGGTCACCGATAGCAGGATATCCAATGTATGCCAGATGCGAACGAATTTGATGCGTTCTGCCTGTTTCAAGGACGAGCGACAGGTCCGTAGCACGGCCGAATCTTTCGACAACTTCAAAATGAGTTATGGATGGCTTCCCGTGAGAAGCTACGATCATCTTTCTCCGATCGGACGGTGAACGGCCGATAGGAGCATCAATTGTGCCTTTGTCAGAATCCACCACGCCATATACACAGCAGCGATATTTCCTGATAACTTCATGGGCTGCAATCATTTTAGCCATTTTTTCATGAATGTCGTTGTTTTTAACAGCAATCATCAGTCCTGATGTATCTTTGTCGATTCTATGAATGATACCGGGGCGAATGATCCCGTTGATGTCAGACAGCTGTCCTTTGCAGTAATACAGGAGTGCGTTGACAAGTGTGCCGGAAGCATGGCCGGGAGCCGGGTGCACAACCATTCCCTGAGGTTTGTTGATAACAAGGAGATCTTTATCTTCGTATACAATGTCGAGCGGAATATTCTCAGGAAGTGTATGTGTCATCTGGGGATCAGGAACATCAACCGAAATTATAGCCCCGATGACTGTCTTCAAAGAAGGTTTCGCTTTTGCTCCGTTAACCAGGACCAAACCATCGTTTATCAGCGTTACAGCATATGATCTCGATATTTCGGGGATGACTTCAGAAAGATAAACATCAAGCCTCATATTTGCTTTTTCAATTGTTTTTTCATGCATCATTTGTAGGATTTTTCCCTTCTATATTGTCCGTATCTACGTGAAGAATTCCTGCGTTATATTCTTCCTCCGTACGGAAAAGCTTTTTATCGATAATCATAAGGTATGCAAGCAGGATAGATCCGATAACAATACACATATCAGCAAGATTAAATATCGGGAAAGTATACGATCCAAAAGTGAACATCAGGTAATCAACAACCGCCCTGTACCGAATACGGTCAATCATGTTGCCGATCGTTCCTGAAACAAGAAGCATAACGGCAAATCGAATCCAGGGTACATCCATTCTGCGCAGTCTGAAAAGTGCATAAAGAAGAACGACTGACACTGTGGCGGATATCCCTGAGAGAAGAAAAATGCCCCATTCTGTTTCAGCCAGGAAGCTGAAAGCTCCGCCTGAATTAGCAAAGTGCGTCAGAGAGAAAAAACCTTCGATAACGGGACGCACTTCCTGAAACGCAATGTTCTGAGTAACCAGATACTTTATGAACTGGTCTAAAATCACAAGAATGGCAATTACTGCGTATAACATGTTTTACGAATTTCCTTTCATTTATAGATAACCGGAATATCAGGTTTCAAAAAGTTGGATACGTTCAATGGAAAGGCACTGACCTGTTCTGGGATCCAGTGAAGCAAATACACCGTTGATCATGGCTTTCCCTTCAGCAGGTACATATACAGCTGGAAGCTGGTCAACTAACCTTCGCAGGGATACTTCCACATCCATACCCAGTACGCTGTATGCGGCTCCCGTCATGCCTGCATCTGTAATATGGCCTGTTCCTCTCTCCAGGATCTTCTCATCAGCTGTCTGGACATGAGTATGTGTCCCTATGACAAGTGATACACGGCCGTCAAGATAATATCCCATTGCGAGTTTCTCAGAAGTGGCTTCTGCATGGAAATCGACAAGTACCATACGTGCACCGAGATCTGCCTTGTATGCTGACAGCAGACGGTCGGCGGCAATATACGGCGAATCACAGGGATCCATGCCTACTCTTCCAAGAAGGTTGAATACCAGCAATTTTCCTTTATCCCCTCCGTCAAAAAGGGAATAGTCGAAGCCCGGCCATGCAGCAGATACATTTGCCGGACGGACAATCCGCTTCTCAGATTCTATGAAACGAAAAAGATCTGCCCTTGAAAATGTATGATTGCCCATGGTTATAATATCGACGCCATAAGTAAATAAGTCACGGGCAATCGGGTTTGTCAGTCCAAATCCGGCTGCAGCATTTTCAGCATTTGCAACGCAGACATCCACGTTGTACTGACGTCGCAGATCTCCCAGTTTATCCTTCAAAATCTTCCTGCCGGGCTGGCCAACTATATCTCCGATAAAAAGAACGTTCAAGGGCACCCCCTGTAATGTAGTAATAGTTTAGGATTACAAACCATTTTACCATAAAAAAGGCGTTCTATCCCTGATTCTCATCTTGGATAAAACGCCTTCGTCAGGATCGTACTTTAAGAAAGAATAACATTACTTCGCATAATCAGACGCTCTTGTCTCGCGAATGATATTTACTTTAATCTGTCCGGGATAGTCGAGTTCTTCTTCAATCTTTTTGCAGATCTCCCTGGCTTTAAGAATCATATCCGGATCGCTGACGATCTCTGGTATAACCATGACGCGAATCTCGCGTCCGGCCTGAATCGCATACGATTTTTCAACACCTTCAAAGCTGGTCGCAATTTCTTCGAGTTTCTGGATACGTTTGATGTATGTTTCCAGATTCTCACGACGGGCGCCGGGTCTTGCCGCAGATATAGCATCTGCCGCTGCAACAAGGACAGCTATCAATGTTTCCGGCTCCACGTCACCATGGTGCGCCTGAATGGCATTAATGACCTCAGCAGACTCTTTGTAACGGCGGGCAATGTCCGCGCCAAGCTCGATATGAGATCCCTCCATTTCGAAATCAGCAGCTTTGCCGATATCGTGGAGAAGCCCGGCACGTTTTGCCAGCGTAACGTCTAAACCAAGCTCAGAAGCCATCATACCTGTTATCCAGCAGACTTCAATTGAATGCTGAAGAACATTCTGGCCGTAGCTTGTACGATAACGCAGTTTGCCGAGGTATTTGATAATCTCAGGATGCAGACCGATGATACCTGTGTCGAATGCTGCACGTTCGCCTTCGAGTTTGATGGTTTGCGCGACCTCTTTTTTGGCCTTCTGCGCCATCTCTTCAATACGAGCCGGATGGATACGTCCATCTACAATCAGCTTTTCGATGGTAAGTCTTGCAATCTCTCTTCGAACAGGATCAAAACTTGACAGGATAACAGCCTCAGGCGTGTCATCAATAATCAGGTCAACTCCTGTAATAGTCTCAATTGCACGGATATTTCTTCCTTCGCGTCCGATAATACGTCCCTTCATTTCATCATTAGGAAGAGAAACGACGGACACCGTAACCTCGGATACATAGTCGGAAGCATACCGTTGTATAGAACTGACGATTATGTCCTTTGCTTTTCGGTCAGCCTCTTCACGCGTCTGCTCTTCCATTTGTTTAAGCAGAGCTGCCATATCATGGCTGTATTCGAGACGTGCCTGATCAAGAACAAGATTTTTGGCATCTTCTACTGTCAGACTCGAAATGCGTTCAAGCTCTAAAACTTTCTGTCTTTCTAAGTCGCGTGCATGTTCTTCCATCGCGAGCACATCACTGACGCGCAGATCAAGTGCGTCTTCTTTTTGCTCGAGATTTTCAAGTTTCTTGTCGAGAGTCTCTTCTTTTTGATCAATTCTGTGACGTTCCTTGGCCAGATCAGCTTTTCTTTCACGAACATCACGTTCAAGATCGACCTTTGCCTTTGTAATTTCTTCTTTTGCCTGCAAAAGAAGTTCTCTTTTCCTGCTCTCCGCAGTCTTCTGTGCTTCACCGACTAATTTCTCGGCATCAGCATCGGCTTTCACGATATCTTCCTGTAATTTTTTCTGCCGCGCAGAAAATCCTTTGCGATAATAAACAACTACAGCAATAATACCAATGAGCAAACCAACAAGGAGACCAGCTGCTATTCCTATGAATAACTTATCTATGGTACTCACCCCCAATATTTAATTTTCAAGTTACAAACTTTTGCACAAATTATGAATAAGCACGATATCCATTTTAATAATTATGCTGTACGTATGTCAACTCTTTTGTTCATTTGAACTTCAAACTTTTGCAAAAAACCAATTAATTCTGACATTTTATATCAAAAAGCAAAAAAAGAGACCGGACATGAGTATGTAATTCATGTCCGGTCTCATATTTAAGATTGTAATTGCTGTATGGTCAGTACTCATCTAATAATGAAAATTACTGATCAACCAGGCTTTCAGGATAGATTTCGCGCGGAGAATAGTGAGTATGCAGGAGTTCATGAGCGAGGTGTCCGTTGGGCTCACCGAGGAACTCTTTGTATAGGGCCATAACTTCACTGTTCTTATGACTCTTGCGCTCAGGCATCGTCGCATCTTCTTCATAGAGAGCCTTGGCACGTTCGGTACGGATATCGATATCCATCAGAACCTGTGCAGACTGCTGAGGCTGTCCGCCGCCGCATACGCAGCCGCCTGAGCATCCCATGATCTCGATAAATGCATAGTTGGGTGCCGTACCTGCACGGATGGCATCAAGAAGCTTCCTGGCGCCTGCTGTGCTGTGTGCAATGGCAACTTTAACCTGCATGCCGCCAAGAGTGAGTTCGGCCTCTTTAACGTCATCTGCAACACCGCGGACGGCATGGTATTCAAACGAAGGAAGATCCTTATCCTCAAGGATATCAGCAACTGTACGAAGAGCTGCTTCCATAACACCGCCGGTTGCTCCGAAGATAACGCTGGCACCGGTATATTCACCCATCAGATCCTGATCAGGTGTTTCATCAGGAAGGGCATTGAAATCAATACCGGCCTCACGGATCATGCGAGCAAGCTCACGGGTGGTCAGCACGGCGTCGACGTTGGATAATCCTTCGTTGACCATTTCCGGCCGGGTGATTTCGAATTTTTTGGCTGTGCAGGGCATGATCGACGTGACGTGCAGCACATCCGGCCGGATGTCCATCTGGCGGGCAAACCAGGTTTTGACCAGCGCTCCGAGCATCATGTGCGGTGATTTGCNNCAATACCGGCCTCACGGATCATGCGGGCGAGTTCTCGAGTTGTGATAACAACATCGACATCCCGTAATCCTTCATGATCAACATGCTGTTCGCGGGCAGCCTCAGTCTTCTTGGAAGTACATGGCATTACGGAAACAGTAAAGATCGTATTAGCTTCAATATTATTCTTCTGAGAATAATAAGACTTAATCAAAGCGCCTTCCATCTGATGAGGTGACTTACAGCTGGAAAGATTCGGGATAAAGTCCGGATAATAGAATTCGCAGAAACGAATCCAGCCGGGCGAGCAGGATGTAATCATCGGAAGAACTCCGCCGTTATTGATACGGCCAAGTAATTCATGGCCTTCTTCAATGATCGTGAGGTCAGCTCCGAAATTCGTATCATAAATCTTATCAACGCCGAGTCTGCGCATGGCAGCAAACATCTTGCCTGTAGCACGTGTGCCAATTGGCAGACCGAACTCTTCTCCGATGGCGGCACGGACGGCAGGAGCAACCTGCATGACAACATGCTTGTTCGGATCGTTGATGGCATCCCATACTTTTTCAGTCTCTTCTTTCTCATGGAGAGCACCTACCGGGCAGGCAATAATGCACTGACCACAGTATACGCACGGAGCATCTGCCATTGATACGTCATAGGCAGGACCGATACTCGTAGAGAAACCTCTGTTGAGGAAGGACAATACGCCGATGCTCTGCTTGTTACAGGCAGATACACAGCGTCCGCACTTGATGCAC
>DIEQ01000008.1:0-3238 GCA_002418705.1 Mageeibacillus sp. UBA5770
ACTCGAGCTCCGGCCCGAGAAAGCCCGGATTTTCAAAACCGGGATTCCCGAAGCCCGGCTTCCCCAAACCCGGTTTCCGTAAACCCGGTCCGGGCTCAAGAGACCAGGGCGGTCCGGGTAATGAAGGCCGCGGACGTTCCTGATTATCCCGAAATCAATAAAAGATCATAAAACAGCCCTGACATTGGATCCAATGTCAGGGCTGTTCGTAATTTTAGTTCAGCAGCAGTTGAAATTACTTCTTGGCAACAAGTACTTTCTTCAAGTGTGCAAAACGGGGAAGGCCGTCTTCCTTCGGCTGCTCTGTCTCACCGGTGATTAGGGGGAGAGCATACTTAACAAATTCTTCGCTGACATAGTTGCCGGCTTCGTTAATCCATGAAAGAGGAATCTTCTTCTCGGTGTTGGCTACGTCATTAAGAGGAATCATCTTGATTCTGCACTCATACTTGTCGCCTTCAGCGCGCTCAAAACCTACCATATAGTCTGTCATGCCTTCAAGGGCCTTAAGGACAGCTGTCTGGCCGGAAAGGAAGGACTCTTCATAATCAGATTTGGAAGCACAGTGAGATGCACAGCGCTGCATAAGAGAAAGCTCAATGCCGCGGACCTTGCAGCCGATTTCCTTCTTCAGATATTCAGCGAGAACTGTAGCTGTACCGCCGAGCTGCTTGTGGCCGAAAGAGTCAACAGCGACATCATCGGTTGCAACAAGCTCGGGAATGAACTTGCCTTCCTTCGTCTGTACGCCTTCAGATACAGCGATGATGACCTTACCGGTCTTAGCATAGACTTTCTTGACATCAACAAGCATTTTTTCGAGATCAAAAGCGACCTCAGGGAGATAAATCAGGTCAGGACCGCAGCCCTTTTCTGAAGCAAGGCGGGTAGCAGCTGTAAGCCAGCCGGCGTGACGTCCCATTATCTCGAGAACACAGATCATTCCCGTATCATAAACGCGGGCATCCTGATAGACTTCCATAGTGGTAGTTGCAATATATTTAGCAGCAGAGGAGAAGCCCGGGCAGTGGTCAGTTCCGAAAAGATCATTATCAATTGTCTTCGGAACGCCCATTACGCGGCAGTCGTATCCGGCCTTCTGCATGTATTTAGAAATCTTATTGCAGGTATCCATGGAATCATTTCCGCCGTTATAGAAGAAATAACGAACGTTATACTTCTTAAAGACTTCAAGAATTCTCTTATAATCTGTGTCGTCAACATCGGCATTTGCCAGCTTGTAGCGGCAGGAGCCTAAGCTCGAGGACGGTGTATACTTCAAAAGTTCAAGCTCTGCAGGATCTTCTTCTCCCATGTCATAGAACTTCTCGTTGAGAATTCCTACAATACCGTTTGCTGCTCCATATACTTTCTCAATTACGTCGGAATGCTTAAGTGCCTCGATAAAAACACCGGCGGCAGAAGCGTTGATGACGGACGTCGGACCACCGGACTGACCAAACATCAGATTTCCTTTTAACATTGTCATGATTTCTTCCTCCTGAAAAATGTTGTGAATGTCGGATAGGAATGCCGGCAAGCCTGCAAAAACGATATATCTTTGACAAATTTGCCACTTTGACCCAAATCTCATAAATTTTACCACTTTTTCTTGATTCTGCACAGATAAATTGCAAAAATCGCAAAAATAGCACATAAAAGAGAACGAATTCTTTTTGTTTTACGTGATTGTATATGCCATAAAATATTTTGATTTGTGTATGTCCTAGTGCTATAATTTATCTAAATTATCTTCAAATCCTTATCTGCGACTCCACTGCAAACGTACCAGGGAGATGCCAGTGATGAATAAAAAACGGACAGAATGTACTTCGAACGACTTGTTATGGCAGGCAGCATCTTATCTCTTTTCTTGGATTATTGTTTTTTCGGTCATTATTGGATTGGCAATATACCTGTTTATATGCATGTATTTGCAAATAACACCTTTTCAGGAGTGGTCATCCATGTCTCCTGATCAGCAGCACCTTGCAGTGATCATTCCCTGCGGCGTTATTCTGTTTGCCTTGCTTATGACTGCACTCGTTACCACTTTATATAAAAAAATAGTCTATGTTCCGGTTCAGGCGCTGCTTAGCGAGGTTGAAAGGGCGTCATCGTTTGAAGATCGAACCGAACATCCGGGCTTTACTTTGCGTACCGGTAATCAGAACCGCAATACAAAATTGAATCCATGTCAGATATGGACGGATCGTGTTCACGAATATATTGATAATGTAACGAAGGAACGCTTCTTTGATGAGATGACAGGCTGTCTGAATCACAAATATTTTTCGCAGGCGATTTCTGAAATACTGAAAACACAGATGCTGTGTTCACTGACCCCAAATAAAGACTATATGTATTCAGATATAAACTATTATGGAATGTATCTGATTGACATCGACCACTTCAAATTGATCAACGATGAATTTGGACATCTGTATGGTGATCAGGTTCTGACACAGGTGGGGCGGACTCTTCGATCTGCTGTAGGATCAGACGGTGTTGTCGTGCGTAATGGAGGAGAAGAATTCCTGATTATTATGAGTCTCGGATATCCGTTGGATTTTGCCGGGGTTGCGGAAAAAATCAGGACTGAGTTCAGTGATACAGTCTATGTAACTAACATAAAGACACAAGAGATTCGTTCCCTGACCTGCAGTATCGGATATCTTCCTTTTCCATTTTATAAGGCAAATAAGACGGCACTTTCTGTTCAGCAGCATGTGAATCTTGCGGACCAGGCCATGTATCTGGCTAAAAGCGGAGGAAGAAACACCTGGCGCGGCCTTGAAGTTATTAAAACACCAGGCGATCAGCTTGAATTTGAAAAAGCGGCTGTTTCTGTAGAATATGGCATCGAAGCCGGTTATTACAAAATTAGGATGCCCAAATAACCATTATCGTGGTAAAATCAAATATGCCAAACTGCTCCGACGAAGCCCAGGCAATAATATTTATACACAATTCAAATATGAATTGAAAAATATATTGACAATTCGGACGTGCACACATATAATCTTCTTCGTGCCTGTCGGACTTTCTTCAGACACACATGGTGGAATTAGCTCAGTTGGTTAGAGCGCTAGTTTGTGGCACTAGAGGTCGTGGGTTCGATTCCCATATTCCACCCCAATTTTCCTTTATAGTGGGGGAAAACAATTCCCGAATTGTTTTATGCTACTGGTATCCGTTGGGGTGTAGCCAAGCGGTAAGGCACGGGACTTTGACTCCC
>DIEQ01000008.1:3271-19661 GCA_002418705.1 Mageeibacillus sp. UBA5770
TAGCTCAGTTGGTAGAGCACCTGACTTTTAATCAGGGGGTCCGGAGTTCGACCCTCCGGTGAGCCACCAGAAAGCCTCGGAATGCAATGTTCCGGGGCTTTTGTCTGCTTCGAAATCCGACTGCTATAGTAGGAAAAAAATATGTCGTCAGCCATGTTAACGTAATCTTTTTCAATTGAGAATCGATTTTAGAAAATCAGTCAAATATCTGTATCAAATATAATTAAGAATTGTTAAAATGAAATCAGAAATAGAGATGAGTTTGCATTCATTTGCGGTTATAAATTCGGGGAGGATAAGAAAATGAAAAAGAACATTCTTACTATAATTCTGATTTTCTTGCTGCTGTTTTGTTTGTCTGCCTGTTCATTTTTTTCCTCAGGCAGAAAAGAGAGTTCCGAATATGAAGACGGTCAGATAAAAAATACAATTACCGTACAGGGTGCAGCCAGTATTACTGTCGCCCCGACCATAGCCTATGTGAGTGTCGGTGTGACAACTTTCAACAAAGACGCTGTCATTGCTCAAAGTGATAATGCCCAAAAAATGGAACAGGTGTTCAATGCACTCGACGATCTGGGAATCAGCAGAGATAAGATTAAAACGACATCGTATAGTATCAGCGCCCGATATGATTACACAGAATATACCAGTAAACTTGTCGGTTATGATGTGACCAATGGAATTATGGTAACTGTAACGGACCTGACAAAAGTCAGCCAGGTACTGGATATGACCGTAAAGCAAGGGGTTAATCAGGCAAATTCCATTTCTTTTGGCATCACGGATCAGGAAAACAGACAGTTTTATCTCCAGGCTCTTGCTGAAGCACAAACCAATGCCCGGTCAAAAGCAGACGCACTTGCAGCTGCTGCGGGTATTCGTTCGATCAAACCATTACAGATTACCGAGGGATCACCGGTTTATGTGGTTCCGGTGAGATATGATGTTTCGGATGAGGAGAAATCGGGAGATCCTGTTACACCGATTTCCGGCGGTGAGTTAAAAGTCGGAGCCAGCGTTACGGTAATCTACACGTATTGACTTAACGCGGGAAACCAATACGAAAATTGTTTTGTTACGTATTCGTAACCTTACATGAAAAACAGCTGATCAATAATATGGGAGAAATCCGTTTTGAAGGATATTCGTCAAATGAGCCCCGGAATATAATGTTCCGGGGCCTTTTTATTATCATCCGCCTATTTCTCTTGTGCGATGCCACTGTCTTTTTCATGGTCGGGCTCAGTATGCTCAGCATAAAAAGACACATATTGGCGGTAACCTGAAAACGAATTGTAATCAGACTGTCAGATGCCTTTGTTAAAATTAATGTGACAGAATATAAAGAAATATTTTATGCATTGATTTGAGGGCCTTTTATGCGTGTCCAGCGTCAGATATCCGGTGACGTCAGCAAGCGCTGCACCGGAAATCATAATTTTATTTTCAGCCGGTTTTCAGACGGAATGTATTTACCGTCTGTTTTATCCTGCCGCGCCCTTGGTTTTGTTTCCGTGCTTCTTATTTTGGCCCTGATGATTCCATTTGTTTCTTTTTCAAGTGTTTATGCTGATCTTGCGACGAATGCGTATGTTTCAGCAACATCAGCAAACGTCCGGTCAGCTCCCGGAACTTCGTCCGAGGTGTACTGCAGGGTTCCTAATGGGACCCGTGTGGCCGCAGGCGAAGTGGTTACGATTACAGGCGATCCCAGTGGATACAATGTCTGGTGTAAAGTATCCGTTATTTTTGGTGATGCCCAGGTTGACGGATATGTTGTCGACAGTTACCTTACAAAAGATCCGGGTTCCCTTGATCCGGAATTTGAAACAGCAATCGCCGGTTTCCCTGAATCATACAAAACAGCTCTTCGCGCTCTTCACGAAACACATCCGTCATGGACCTTTACACCTGTAATGACAGGCGTGGACTGGGACACAGCTTTAGCAAAAGAATCATCTATCGGAACAAGTCTGATTACAAGTTCCGCTGATGACGCATGGAAATCAACGGATGCAAAGGCATATAACTGGCTGACCAATACCTACACGCCTTACGATGGCACTTCATGGGTTAATGCATCAAAAGACATCGTTGCCTATTATCTGGATCCAAGGAATTTTTTAAATGATCCTTACGTCTTTCAGTTTTTGAGCCTGGCCTACGATGAAAAGACGCAGACGAAGGAAGCTGTTCAGAAACTTCTGAACAGTACATTCATGGCTACGGCCAAAATCAATGACCTTGACGGTGTTGCTGTATCATATGCCCTTACATTCATGCGCTCCGGGGCACAGTCCGGCGCCAGTCCGTATTTTCTCGTATCCCGGGTTATACAGGAAGTATCCGCAGGCGGCAGTCGTTCAACGTCCGGAACGGAACCCGGATTTACCGGCATATATAATTATTACAATATAGGAGCCAGCTCCTCGATAGATCCGGTTAAGCTTGGACTCACTTTTGCCCTGTACGGATCAAACAATCCTGCATCCTATCAGATGTCTCCGGAAAATCAGGCTAAGTACCTGATTCCCTGGAACAGCCCTTACAGAGCGATTGTTGGAGGAAGTATCTATATTGCGGGCAACTATATTCTAAAAGGTCAGAACACACTGTATTTTCAGAAATTTGATGTTACTGATGACGGAAACGGAAGATATCAGCATCAATACATGACAAATATACAGGCGATGGCCGGGGAGGCGACTACGCTTTACAATGCATATTCAAAATCCAGTATTTTGGATGTTCCGCTCAATTTCAGAATTCCTGTTTACTCAAATATGCCGGAAACTGCCATCGCAAAGCCTGCGAAAACAGGAAATCCAAACAATTACCTGACTAATCTTTCAATCGATGGCTATTCGTTGACACCGACCTTTGATCCTGCTGTCACTGACGGATATTCCGTTATCGTTCCTTATCAGGTCAGCAGCGTCAATCTTGCCGCTGCTCCGGTGACCGCATTGGCTAAGGTCAGCGGTACTGGAATGAAAGAGCTCGCAGTAGGTGAAAACCCTGCGGTAATCACTGTTACTGCACAGAACGGATCCGTTCGAAAATTCAATATTACGATTGTAAGAAGTGAAGAGGTCGGGGAGAGTCTGTTTACAACCGTCTTCCGTGTGAATCCCGATAACACAGTAGCCGGAATAAATCCGGGAACGACGGTAACTGACCTTCTGGCCGGCATTACACTTGCCGATGGTGTTCAGATAAAAGTTACGGATGCTGCAGGAGCACAGATCACAGATAATGCCCATATAATTGCAACAGGTGACCATATACAATTCTTTACAGCAGCCGATGCCCCCGTCTTTGATTATTCACTTCTTATATATGGGGACTCAAACGGGGACGGCAAAATATCATCTTCCGATCTGACATTGATCTGCAGGCATGTCCTAAAAGAATCAAGCTTATCAGGTTCCAATATTTTAGCTGCAGATGCGAATCATGACGGTAAAATCAGCTCTTCAGACCTTACCATTATTTGCCGGCATGTTCTGAAAGAATCAACAATTACGCAATGAGGTGCACAAAATGAAAATATCTAAAATGATTCAAAGATGGACCAGCGGATTTCTTGCAGCGGGTATTCTTCTTTTCCTGATTCCAGCGGGAGCCGTTCATGCCGATGAAACCATAGGTATTTCTGTATCCGGCAATACGGAAGCCGGAGCACAAATAACGGCAAGCTTTTCGGTTAAAGGCGGAGGTCCATATTCCGGATTTAATGGTTCCTTTTCATTTGATTCCAGCTATCTTGAGCTTACGTCTATATCTGCCGGAAATTATTCGGTGGCTAATTTCTCGAAAAGCGGAGCGAATTTTACAGAATATAATGCCAATATTCCTGGCGGCGCTGTTATTGTCGTCGCGACATTTACATGTAAAGCAGCAGGATCTTCTTCTATATCCTGTAATCTTGATGCTTTAGGGGATATGAACGGGGTGGATATTTCTGCATCAACATCAACAACCGTCAACATTACCGCCCCTGTTCCAAAATCAGGGAATGCAGACCTTGCCAGTCTTGCGATTTCTCCGGGTACGCTGACTCCTGCCTTTTCTGCAGGAACCCAGAGTTATTCAGCTTCGGTCTCTGCCGAGCAGAGTAAGATAACTGTTGCAGCAACACCCGCAGATCCCAAGTCATCAGTCGCACTCAACGGTGTTCAGAACAGCCTTTTGGCAGGGAAAAATACGGTTAAGGTCACCGTCACAGCTGAGAATGGTACGTCAAAAGTATACACAATCACAGTAACAAGGGCTTCAGGACCCACTCCAACGCCTGCGCCGACACCGGTGCCTCTGCCATTGATGAAGTATAACGAGGATTCCCTTACAATACTTACGGCAGGTCCCAATGACGCCATACCGGCCGGCTTTTCAGCTTCTACAGCTAAATATCAGGGAGTTGATATTCCTGTCCTTCAGAAATCTGTCGGCGATGCAGCTAAGCCTTTCGTCATTACCCTGGTTTTACTGGCAGGAGATACCAGGACCTCTTACTATGTATATGACGCAGTTTCAGAGATCTGTTATCCATATCAGCTGATTTCGTCTGCTGCGCTTAACTTCCAAATCCTTGATAAGACGGCTGCACCCTCGGTCCCGGACGGATACGAAGCTTTTGATTATGTGTATCAGGAAAATCAGGTTACTGCCTACCGCTTGCTCAGCGATCCTGAAAATCCACAGCTGCTTTTGTATCTGATGGATGACTTGGGTAA
Organism: Mageeibacillus sp. UBA5770; assembly: GCA_002418705.1. The sequence continues at coordinate 8,011 of DIEQ01000008.1, forward strand.
AGCGGACTTCTATTATTATGATACAGAGAATGCCCTCCTGATGCTTTATCGGGGAGAGGTAACGATACTTGCTGCGACACCTACTCCNNCCGACACCTGCTCCGACTCCGGAACCTACTGCAACACCGGCAACTACAGAGGTCATAATCCCGCCTGCAGCAGCTGCCCTTCCAATAGCAGAATCGTCAGGGCTTACGTTTAGTTCGCTGCTCGATTACACCAATCCAGTGGTTATGCTGGTTTATCTTCTTGCACTCTTCTGCCTGATTCTTCTTATTGTCTGCATTGTCCTTATCGCCAGAAGGGGAAGGGTATATGAAGGGGATGAATATGACCCTGATCCCGATTATGAGAATGAAAAGCCTTTAGATCTTGATTTTACCGAACCTTCTGCCGTTCCAAAACCCGTGGATTATTTTAATGACTTCGGGAACACTCACACCGAGCCCAATCTGTTTTTCGGTGACGCCCCCAAGGCTGAACCGATTGTTCTCGATTTCCCGGTTATAAGACAGCAGCCGACTGTTACGACACCTGCTTTTCAGCCTGGAAAGAAAACCGCAGGCAATAATAATGATATAAATAAATCGAATGATACTACTAATACATCATTCATTGCTGTACAATCTGACAGTCAAGTTGTACAGGATATTCCGGCAAGGCCTGTACAACCTGTGGAGCACATTCCAGTTCGTCTACAAAAGGCACTTGATGCGGAGCGGGCACAAAACATCAGCTCACCGCTTCGGACACAGTCACCTGCTGTTAAGACGTCTGTGGATGATCCGGATTTTGATCCGGATGATTAACAAGAAGGCGGAACCATATATAAAGATAACAAACGAAAAAATAGAGAGAATGCAGCCGCTATCTCTCTATTTCCATATTCTGTTAAATTTGCTCAGTAATGACTTATTCTTTACTCTCTGCTTTTTCGCCCGGATACCACAAGCCCCAGCTATGACGGATTTTATCCATAAGCTCCATGATGAATATCGTATCGGCATGGGTCATGTCTTCACACTCGATCCTGCCTGCGTTGATTGCGTCCGCTGCGGCCTGCACCTGGTACTCGTACCCTGTAATCTGCGGGGGGCAGTTGATCTGCTCGAGCAGTTCATGTGCTGCGTTATATACTTTGAGTGACTGGTAATTGTTGATGTTTTCAACGATGGCGTAACCGGTCTCTCCGTACAGCACGCCCATCCTGTCAGTCGGTCCTAGGGAGCTGCTGAAAAGAGAGGCAGTACGTCCGTCGGAATAGGTAAGTGTGGTCATGTTTTTCAAATCAACACCGCGCTCATTCATAACGGCCGTCGTCGATATTTCTTTGATATCATTACCCATAACAACGGAGGCGAATGTAAGGGCATAGACGCCGACATCAAGCAGTGCGCCGCCGGCAAGCTCAGGATTCTGTAAACGATCGATATGATATATCGGATAACCGAGATTGCCGGTAAGGGAATGGATTTTGCCGATTTTACCGCTCCTGTAAAAATCCTGGATAGTCTTTGCCATCGGCACATACCGGGGCCACATCGCCTCTGTAATAAGCAGGTTTTTCTCTTTGGCAAGGGCAATTATGCTTCTTGCTTCGTCGGCCGTCACAGTGAAAGCCTTCTCACACAAGACATGTTTTCCCGCTTCGAGGCACTGAATTGCCTGTTTCGCATGAAGTGAATGGGGCGTTGCAATATGTACCAGGTCGATTTCAGGGTCACTGAGCATCTCCTCGTACGAGCCATATGCTTTTGAATATCCATATTTATCCGCCGTTGCCTGCGCGCGGCCCAAGTCACGGGAGGCAACCGCATAGGCGTTGACATTTTTCATTTTATTAACGGTGTCGCCTATCAGGTCTGCATAACTGCCGGCCCCCATAATGGCATAATTGATCTTTTTCATAATGCTCTCCTTTTTTGTGAAGTTTAGTTAAGCTCTTCGAGCCAGGCCCTTGAAGAGGCATCGCTGGGCATTCTCCAGTCTGCCCTGGGAGACAGTGTAACGGAACCGACTTTCGGGCCATCAGGAAGACAGGATCGCTTGAACTGCTGGGAAAAGAATCGCCGTATAAATATCTTAAGCCACTTTTTAATGGTATCGGGATCGTATGTCCCGCTGAATGCAATAACAGCCATGTCCAAAAGCTTTTCAGGAGTGAATCCGTAACGCATAAAGTAATAAAGAAAAAAATCATGGAGTGCGTAGGGACCGACGAGGTCTTCGGTAACCTGGCTTATCTGATCGTTGTCGTGAGGCAGAAGCTCGGGGCTCACCGGAGTATTCATTACGTCGAGAAGGACCCTGGCAACACTCTCACTGCTTATGGAGGCAGCATACGATACCAGGTATCGTACAAGAGTCTTCGGAACAGAACTGTTGACAGCATACATCGACATATGGTCCCCATTATATGTAGCCCATCCCAGGGCAAGTTCTGAAAGATCCCCGGTCCCGATGACGAGGCCGCCAATTTGATTGGCCAGATCCATAAGAATCTGTGTGCGTTCCCTGGCCTGACCGTTCTCGTAAGTCACATCATATACATCAGGATCGTGTCCTATATCCTTAAAGTGCTGGTTTACCGCGTCCCGGATAGGAATCTCCTGAAAACTGGTTCCAAAGGCCCGGGAGAGGTTACATGCATTATCATAGGTCCGTGTCGTTGTCCCAAAGCCCGGCATGGTGATTGCATGAATTCCCGACAGGGGAAGGGACAGCATCTGAAAAGCACGGATAACAACCAGATATGCGAGAGTCGAATCAAGTCCGCCGGACATTCCGATTACAGCATCTTTTATTCCGGTATGGGAGAGCCGCTTGGCGAGGCCGGTAGACTGGATTGCAAGTATTTCCTCGCATCTGCGGTCCCGTTCGGCTGTATCGGCAGGTACAAAGGGATATGGTGCGATTTTGCGGATCGTCGGGACATCTCTGAAAAGCAAAGAAAAATATGTCTCATGATAGGCTGCCGAATCTTCCTTTTCCGGGTAGTCAGGATACGTGGATTGGTGAATCCGTTCCTGTGAAAGCATCTGCAGGTCGATGTCCTGGGACGTTATTCCCGTGGTAAACAACTTCGACTCGGCAAGGATCCTGCCGTTTTCGCCGATCAGATTATGCCCGGCGAAAACCATGTCAGTCGTTGACTCCCCAAATCCCGCGTCCGCATAAATATAAGCTGCGACCAGTTTTGCAGACTGGGAAGACACAAGAGTCCGTCTATATTCTGCCTTGGAGATAGTCTCATCGCTGGCAGAAAGGTTGGCCAGAATTGTAGCTCCCATCATTGCATGTCTGGAAGAAGGAGGCACAGGCACCCACAGATCTTCACAGATCTCCACGCTGAGCCTCATTTCAGGGAATTCACGGCATGTAAAAATCTGGTCGGTTCCGAAAGGGTATTCTTTTTGCCGGATCATAATTGTCCCGTTTTTCGGGCCGGGGGAAAAATGTCTGCGCTCGTAGAATTCTCCGTAGTTCGGGAGATGTATCTTCGGAACAATACCGAGGAGCTCGCCGCCGCAAATCACGGCCGCGCAGTTGTATAGCTTGTTTTTATGCGTGATGGGAAGACCTACAGTAAAAAGTACAGGAAGCGATCCGGATTTTTCCACAAGAAAAAACAATGCATCAATGGCTTTTTCCTGCAATTTCTTCTGGAAAAAAAGATCGCTGCAGGTATACCCGGTCAGGGAAAGCTCCGGGAAAACGACGAGACTGATATCCTGTGCATCGGCGTTTTGCAGATACGTAAAAATATCTTCCGCGTTCTTTTGGGGATCGGCCAGACGAAGTGCGGGTGTGCAGGCTGATACCCGCAAAAAACCATTTTTCATGACAAAGCCCTTTCTATGTAAGAAAATTATAGGATTTTATCTATTTTCTTAAGTAATTATACATCATTTAATGCCTTCTTACATCGACAAGGCATCTTTATAGTTCATATGATATAATCGAATTAATTCACCGTAAAGGAGATGAGCTTTCTGTACAAAAGCAGGCGCCTGCGATGCAGGCGACAGGATGTTTTCTCGATTCAGACACAGCGCCTTGCTCTTCGGGTTTTACGCCCGTCCGAGGCAGCGATTGTAACTGATTACCTGATCAGGAACAGAATGTTCCATACCCCTTATCATCAGAAGCATGAGGATGATTATTTTACGGTCCCCGAACAGAAGGATTATCTTCGCTCCGATTTAGGCAAATTTTTTGATGATTCTCAATATTCTTTCTGGATCAGTTATAAAGACGATCCGGATCGTGTTATCGGCAGATTATCATTTTCAAGTGTTGTCAGGGGAGCCTTGAGTTCCTGTCTTGTCGGTTATCATCTTGATAAGGATGAGATGGGTAAGGGAGTTATGCATGAGGCACTCAAGGCAGGCTGTCTATTTATGTTCGAAAAACAGCATCTTCATCGTGTACAGGCTGATATCATGCCTTCAAATGCCAGATCGATCGCGGCGGCCGAAAGCTGCGGATTCCGAAGACAAGGCTTAAATGAACATTATATGTGCATCGACGGACAGTGGCAGGATCACTACACCTATGCACTTCTTAATGAAGAAGAATGGCTTGGACACCTGAGGTGACAGAGTATTCGACGATTAACGAAATAGTAATATGAGCTTTCGCGGATAATGAGGTATAATACTGTTAATAAGTATTTGAAGTATGTTTGCGGACTGATCCGCTGAATATGTAGAAATTGCCCGGGAGGACAAAGAGATGAAGTGGGAACACCTAGCAAGAACGATTCTTATTTCTGCCATTCTTATTACAGGAGCTGCATTGCTTGCGTCATGCGGCAGCGAAACTGATTCCACGACTGCAACGACCGTAGTCGAGACCACTACCGCTGCTACAACAACTGCAGCACCTACACCTGTAGTGCCTGCAATTTCCGGTACACTGGCGCCTAATGTAATCGCGCCGACCTGGGCAGAGACAGTAATTGATCCGCCCAAGACGATGTACGTCAATGTCGAGTCGGATTTTCTTAAAGTCCGCAAGGGACCGGGCAAGGATTATGAGCAGGTCGCTTCTTTAACCGACGGTATGGCAGTTGTCGTTGCTGCCAAGACCGATACAAACTGGTACAAACTTCAGGATGGTTATTATGTATCCGCAGATTATCTGACGGATGCGCCATAATCTTCAGTCAAAAAAAGTCCTCTCGGATTTTGTGTTTGGGGTAGACAAGACGATAATCGTGTTGTATGATAGCTAAGCAAGTTTTGAGGAATCTGCAGCAAATGAGCCGGTGCCTCAATATATGCGGGTGTAGTTCAATGGTAGAACTCCAGCCTTCCAAGCTGATCACGAGGGTTCGATTCCCTCTACCCGCTCCAAACATTATGGCGGTCTTTCAGGCCGCCATTCCTATAATGGGTCTATAGCTCAGTTGGATAGAGCAACAGCCTTCTAAGCTGTGGGTCGGAGGTTCGAGTCCCCCTAGGCTCACCATTATAAAGAGAGGTACGACAGCGGGAAGCTTTTTTCCCTTGATGTTGCCTCTCTTTCTTTTTGCTTGAAATCATGTGCTATAATCAGACAGTCAAATTCATAAGAAGGGAATCAACACTTCATGGCAAAAAAAACTGCCTACGATAATGAGAGCATTTCTTCACTGAAAGGTGCCGACCGTGTACGTAAACGTCCGGGCGTTATATTCGGATCCGATGGTCTTGAGGGCTGCGAGCATTCCTTCTTCGAAATCCTTTCAAACTCGATTGATGAGGCCCGCGAAGGCCACGGCGACCGTATCGAGATCGTGCGCTATGCAGATGGCTCGATTCAGGTTGAAGATTTCGGGCGCGGAATTCCACTTGACTATAACAATAAGGAAGAGAGATATAACTGGGAACTTGTTTACTGCGAGCTTTATGCCGGCGGTAAGTATAATAATAATTCGGGCGAGAACTATGAATACAGTCTCGGACTCAATGGACTCGGAGCATGCGCGACGCAGTACGCTTCGGAGTATTTTGATGTACAGGTATTCCGCGATGGATTTAAGTATTCCCTTCATTTTGAAAAAGGTGAAAACATCGGCGGACTCGTTAAGGAGCCGACGAGATTCAAGCGGACCGGCACGATCCAGAAATGGAAGCCGGACAGGGACGTATTCACGGATATTCAGATTCCGCTTGATACTTTTCTTCAGATAATCAAGCGTCAGGCAGTCGTCAACAGCGGCGTGACATTCCATATCGTCGATGAGGCAACAAGTCAGGATTATACCTATTGTTACCCGGAAGGAATTCTCGGTTACGTCACTGAGCTCGATGAGGGCAAGGGTATTACCCGTCCTTATTCTTTTGAAGGATCAGGAAAAGGCAAGGACAGGGAAGATAAGCCTGAATACAAAGTAAGGGCTCAGATTGCTTTTTCCTTCAATAATGAGATTAACCTTATCGAGTATTATCATAACTCCAGTTTCCTTGAGCATGGCGGAGCTCCTGATAAGGCGATTCGCGCAGCTTTTACCGGTGAAATTGACAGGCAGATCCGTCTGCGCGACAAGTATAAGGCAGGGGAGAGCAAAGTTACCTTCCAGGATATATGTGACAGCCTTCTTCTTGTGACCAGCTCCTTTTCTACGCAGACAAGTTATGAGAATCAGACCAAAAAAGCTATCAGCAATAAGTTTATTCAGGATTTCATGAATGAACTCATACGCGCAAAGCTGGAAATCTGGTTTATCGAGAATAAAGCAGACGCTGATAAGGTGATTGAACAGCTTCTTATCAACAAACGCAGCCGCGAAAACGCAGAGAAGACACGCCTGAATGTCAAGAAGAAGCTGATGGGCAATCTCGATATTAATAACCGCGTGAAAAAGTTTGTAGACTGCCGAACACGCGAAGTCTCACAGAGGGAGTTATACATCGTGGAAGGCGACTCAGCTCTCGGATCCTGTAAGATGGGACGCGATGCTGAGTTTCAGGCCATTATGCCGGTCCGCGGCAAGATCCTGAACTGCCTGAAATCGGATTATGATGTTATTTTTAAGAGTGATATCATTGTTGATCTTCTCAAGGTCCTGGGCTGCGGCGTTGAAATTCAGACCAAGCACAACAAGGATTTATCCTCTTTTGACGTGGATCTGCTGCGATGGAACAAGGTCATCATCTGTACGGATGCCGACGTAGACGGATTCCAGATCCGGACGCTTATTCTTGCCATGCTTTATCGGCTGACCCCGACCCTTATTGAAAGGGGCAAGGTATATATTGCAGAGTCCCCGCTCTTTGAGATTACTCACCGTAATAAGAAGGTTGAAGAGACACGTTTTGCCTATACAGAGAAGGAGAGAATGGATATTCTATCCCAGTTTCCGCCCGAATCGTGCACGATTCAGCGATCAAAGGGACTCGGCGAGAATGAACCTGAAATGATGTGGCTGACGACCATGAATCCGGCATCACGCAGGCTTATACAGGTCATGCCGGATGAGGCAAAAGTTACTGCGGCGAAATTCGATTTACTTCTTGGTGATAATCTCGCAGGACGAAAAGTCCATATTGAGCAAAATGGTCACTTATATCTGGATATGCTTGATATTGGCTGATTGTAACTAAGTCCGAAGCAAATCATTCTTTACTACTTGCAGGAGAAGTACATGAGTAAAAAAGAGATACATGGAAAAGAGGATAAGTCACGCGATAAGAAATCCGTATCAGGAAAAGTCCTTTTGCCTGCCACTGATTTCACCGCGCATCCTTCTACTGAGCAGGTCATAACCGACACGCTTGAGCAGAATTATATGCCATACGCGATGAGCGTCATTGTTTCCCGTGCAATTCCTGAAATTGACGGCTTCAAACCTTCACACAGGAAGCTGCTCTACACAATGTATAAAATGGGGCTGCTTACGGGAAACCGTACAAAATCAGCTAACGTTGTCGGACAGACGATGAAGCTCAATCCACATGGCGATCAGGCAATTTATGAGACGATGGTACGCCTTACGAGGGGTAATGCTTCTCTTTTGCATCCATATGTCGATTCGAAGGGTAATTTCGGCCGCCAGTATTCCCGTGATATGCAGTATGCCGCATCCAGATATACGGAAGTGCGCCTTGATAAGCTGTGTGAAGAAATTTTCCGCGGACTTGATAAGAATGCAATAGATTTTATGGATAATTACGACGGCTCCATGAAGGAACCGGTTCTTCTGCCTGCTACATTCCCGAGTATCCTGGTAAACAGTAATCAGGGTATTGCTGTCGGCATGGCATCAAATATCTGTTCTTTCAATATCCGAGAAGTATGCGAATCAACAATTGCTTATATGAAGGATCCTCAGGTCGACCTCCTTTCCATAATGCCTGCACCGGATTTTTCCGGCGGCGGAACCATACTTTATGACAGGATTGAAATGCATACGGTATATGAGACCGGCAGGGGTCCGATCCGTATTCGTGCAAAATACAGGATTGATAAGAAAAATAACCTTATCGAAGTCTATGAAATACCTTATACGACAACCGCGGAAGGTATCATTGACGAGATCACAGAACTGGTTCGCTCGGGCAAGATAAAGGAAGTTAACGATGTCAGGGATGAAACCGATCTCGACGGTCTTAAGATTACAATCGAATGCAAGCGCGGTATTGATGCGGATGCCCTGATGACAAAGCTCTACCGTTTTACCAAGCTGCAGGATACATTCTCATGTAATTTCAATGTCCTGATCAACGGAATGCCGCGGGTACTTGGTGTCCGTTCCCTTATCGCGGAGTGGCTGGTCTGGCGCAGGTCGTGCCAGAAACGAGAAGTACTCTATGATTATGAGCGAAAAATGGACAGGCTGCACCTCCTGGACGGACTTGCCAAAATTCTCCTTGATATTGATAAGGCGATACAGATTATCCGCGGTACCGAATTGGAAGCTGATGTTGTCCCAAACCTCATGAAGGGATTCGATATCGATTCGCTTCAGGCCGATTATGTTGCAGAGATCAAGCTCCGCAATATTAACAGGCAGTACATCATGAATCGGACTGCAGACCGCGACAATCTCAAAAAGGAGATTGCCGATTTGGAAGATATTCTGAAAAAGCCTCATAGAATTGATGCCATGATAGTGAAAACTCTCGAAAGCGTCGCCAAAAAATTCGGTCAGGACAGAAAAAGCGAAATCCTTCATGTGGATGAAGTTGAATCGTATTCAATGGATCAGATGATTGAAGATTACCGGCTGAAGCTGTTCATGACGGAGCACGGATACATCAAAAAGATTCCGCTGATATCCCTTCGAAGTGCAGGTGAGCTCAAGACGAAGGAAGAGGACCGTATCCTTATCGAGCTTGAAGGCAAGAACAAAAGTGACGTACTGTTCTTTTCGGATCACTGCAATGTCTACAAGATGCGTATTCATGAGTTGTCTGACACCAAGCCGTCCGAGCTGGGAAGTTATCTTCCCAATGTTCTCAGTATGGAAGACGGGGAGAAAATTCTCTTCATGCACATTACGGAGACATATGAGGGCAATATGATGTTTGCGTTTGAAAACGGCAAGATTTCGCGCATTGACCTTAAGTCATATGAGACGAAGACGAATCGCAAGAAGCTTGTTCATGCCTGCAGCGAAGTCTCACCGATTGTTTCAATACTTTACCTTGAAAACGAAGATGATTTCGCCGCTTTTTCCAGTGTTCGCAAGGCAATCGCTTTTTCAAGCAGCCTGATTCCCATTAAGACGACTCGTTCAACACAGGGTGTCCAGGTACTTGTTCCCAAAAAGGGCAGCGTGCTGACATCAGTGGTCCGACTGAGTGATTCCGGGTTTACAGACCCCGAATATTACCGTATCCGCCGTACGCCTGCCATCGGTTATTACTTAAAAGAAGAGGCTTTGGTGAACAGGCAGCTGAGTCTGGGGGAATAATACATGTCCGGAAATTATTATCTTGGAGACCGGCCAGATCAGTCAGGTTCTCCCGGCAGGAGGATCCTGATCGGGATATGCCTTGCTGTTCTTCTCGCATCAGCGGTGACTTTCGGTGTCCTTTATGTAAATAATGCAAAACTATCCTCTGTGCTTCCTGCTTTTCAGGAATCCCTGGATTCCCGTGAATACAGCAAAGCTCTGGATATGTACCGTGAAATTCAGATCGTGGTTTTAAGTGAAGACCCGGAAAAGGCATCCTCTGATTCCCTGGAAAAGCAGGTCATGACTTCGATGGAAGACCTTGTTTTTTCGCGTGTGGATGAAATTGAGCTTGCCATCAGACAGGACAGGTATACCCCCGGCGCAGACGACCGGGCATTCCTCGAACAGATGGGTGAACTGACCGGTGCAAGACTTGCCCGCTGGCTCGAAAGTCTTTGCAGCGAATACCTTCTCGGAACGATTGAAAAACCAACTCTGGAGTACATTTTTGATCAGGTCGGATCCTACTCGAACGTTGCATCAACAGCTGAACCTTTGAGAAAAGAGATTGATACGATTGAAAAATCAAAGGGTGATGTACAGACAGCAGAAAGCTTTTTTTCTAATCAGTCATATGTCCTTGCTGTAGAAAAATTCGAGGATATCATCAGCCATACAACCGGATTTGTAAGTGAATATTCACAGGCGCGCCTTCAGGAATGCGAAAAAGTCATGTATGATCCGATTATGAAAGAATGCGATGAACACCTTGCCAGCTTCCGGTATTATACCGCAGAAGATATTTTATCTGATATGGCACGTATATTTCCGGATGACCAGAAAGTGCAGGCCAAACTTCTTGAGGCGACATCCAATACTTCTCAGGTAGTTGATTTTACAGGCAGGGTAGAGATGGTCTGCGTAAAGCCGCTGATCGTCGACACAGATCTGGCATTTTCCAACAGCAACGTTGGATATACAGATCGAGTCATGCTGACGGTAAATGAATTCAAAGCGATCCTTGAGCAGTTATATGACAATAATTATATTTTGATTGATATACGGCTGATGATTGATCAGACTAACCAGAGTGCCGTGATCCAGCAGACACTTCGCCTGCCTGAGGGGAAGAAGCCTATTGTAATTGTGCTTGAAAATGATAATTATTCAGCATATCAGAATGGCTTCGGGCTTTGCAGCCGGCTTGTTAAAAATGACCAGGACCAGATTTGCGGTGAGTATAAGAATGCCGACGGTCAGACCGTGGTAAGCAGGGATGCTGAAGCGATCGGAATACTCGATGATTTTGTTGAACAGCATCCGGATTTCTCATTCGACGGGGCAAAAGGAATCGTATCATTTTCCGGTTATGAAACAGTCATGGGATATATTACGAATGCTGATCAGATTGATGACAGAAATGCTGCTCTCACAGCGCTTGGCCTGGCAACAACCAATCCGTCTGATGAACAGATCCTCCAGAATCAGTCTGATGTCAAATCCATAATGGAACGTCTTAAAGAGACGGGATGGACACTTGCCTCGTCAACTTACGGATTCATTAATGCGAACAGCAATGATCTTGAGACGATAACAAACGACACCAATAAGTGGCTCACTCAGGTTGGGGTACTTACCGGCAGTGTACAGGTCCTGGTTTATCCCAACGGCGACTTTATCAAGGGTTCGGATCCGCGCTGTGTATTTCTTAAAGATAACGGATTCCGCATTTTCTGCGGTGTGGGTTCGACAGCCTATTATGCGT
>DIEQ01000081.1 GCA_002418705.1 Mageeibacillus sp. UBA5770
TTTTGCGGTCCTCTTATACTATGATGTTCGGTTGAAGCGTGCGGAGTTTCTGCGCCAGCAGCTGCAGGTCACCGTTTAATAATGCAGCGGACTTAATCCAGCCCTCGTGTTCAGGCAGATAGATCGGCGGCTCTTTGTACCGGTTCAGCACATAGCGGGGCAGAAGCGGGAGCTCACGGCACATAAGCCGGAGATCATCTTCATCAAGCTGAGGGAAGACTGTTGTCCGTACTTCAAAGGCTGCATTTGCCTTCAGCAGCAGATTGATAGTCTCAAGCGCTCTCCCGGCATCTGCTTGAGGTCCGCAGTATTTCGGGTAAGCAGCGGCCGGTGCCTTATAATCAATGGCAAAATAACTGCAGAGTTCTTCATCCAGGATACGACGGATCATCTCGGGCGAGGAGCCGTTCGAGTCCAGCTTTACAGAAAAGCCCATGTCCCGGATCCGGCGAATAATATCGGGGAGATCCGGGTGCAGGGTCGGCTCTCCGCCGGTAATCACAACACCGTCCAAAAGGCCCTGCCTCTTTTTTAAAAATGCAAATGCCTCGATTACCGAAAGGCTTTCATATGGCCCGCTGATCAGCTCCCGGTTGTGGCAGAAGAAGCAGTTGTAGTTACATCCGGGTGTAAAAAGCACGCACGATATCATTTCTGGAAAATCGACCAGGGAACTCTTGACCATGCCTGCAAAAAACACTGCCGTTACCCCATGATCACATACTTTTTGCGCTGCTGATACTCCTCGATCTTGCCCCTGTTAAAGTTTTGAACAGGCCGCAGGTAGCCGACGACACGGCTCCAAACTTCCGTCTGGGCACCGCACTGCGGGCAGGTATACTGCTCGCCTGACAGGTATCCGTGATCGTTACAGATCGAGAAGGTCGGGGTAAGCGAGATATAGGGAAGCTTGTATTTCGTAAAAACGGTGCGGATTAGCTTCTTGGCGACTTCCATGTCCTTGATTTCCTCGCCAAGATAGAGGTGCAGGACAGTGCCTCCCGTATAAAGGGACTGCAGTTCATCCTGGAGTTCCAGTGTCTCGAAAATATCATCCGTGTAACCGACCGGCAGCTGGCTCGAATTCGAATAGTAAGGAACCTTGTCACCTGCGGTTATGATCCCGGGATAACGTGTGAGATCTTTCTGTGCAAGCCTGTAGCTTGTGCCTTCCGCGGGTGTCGCCTCAAGGTTGTAGTAGTGTCCGGTCTCATCCTGGATCTCCTTTATGGCATCCCGCATGTAGTTCAGTGTCCTTATGGCAAAACCCTGGCCATCTTTTGTCGTCAGATCCGTATCAAACCCTAAAAGGTTCTGGCAGGCTTCGTTCATGCCGATCAGGCCGATTGTGTTGAAATGGTTGTACCAGTAAGACCCGGACTTTTCCTTGATGCCGCGCAGAAAGTTGGCGGAATACGGATAAAGGCCTTTATCTGTTTGTTCTTCAATCACTTTTCGCTTGATCTCAAGTGAATTTTTAGCCAGATTGATTTGCTGCCACAGGCGGATATTGAACTCGGATTCACTTTTGGAGACAAATGCGATCCTCGGGAGGTTGATCGTGACAACGCCGATCGATCCGGTAAGCGGGTTCGAGCCGAACAGGCCGCCGCCTCTTTTTCGAAGCTCGGAGGTATCAAGGCGAAGCCTGCAGCACATGGACAGGGCATCTTCCGGCGAGAGGTCGGAGTTGATATAGTTCGAAAAATACGGTATGCCGTATTTGCATGTGATTTCCATGAACTTCTCGACGACGGGACTGTCCCAGCTGAAGCTCTTGGTGACGTTGATCGTGGGTATCGGGAAGGTAAATACGCGTCCCTTGGAATCGCCTTCCATCATGACGTCGCAGAATGCCATGTTGAAAAGATCCATCTCTGCCTGGAAGTCTCCGTATGTGTCCTCCATCAGCTGGCCGCCGATGATGACACACTCATCCCGCAGTGTAGAAGGCGGGTTGATATCAAAAGTCAGATTGGAGAACGGGCATTGGAAACCGACGCGTGTCGGGACATTCAGGTTGAAGATGAATTCCTGCAGTGCCTGCTTAATAGTCCGGTAATCGAGCTTGTCATAACGGATGAACGGTGCACAGTACGTGTCAAAGGATGACCATGCCTGGGCGCCAGCGCATTCGCCCTGCGTCGTAAAGGTCGAATTTACAATCTGCCCGAGAAAAGTCCGGAGATGCTTGGGTGCCCTGGATTCGACTTTACCGGGTACACCGCCGAAGCCGTTCATAAGGATCTGGCGCAGATCCCAGCCGGCGCAGTACGATCCGAAAAATCCCAGGTCATGTATATGTATGTCGCCGGACAGGTGGGCATTTCTTATATCATCCGTATAGATCTCATGCAGCCAGTAATTCTTCGTAAAAGCTTCGCGAATGTAGTTGTTGAGGCCATTTATGGATTTCTGCGTATTGGCGTTCTCGTTGATCTGCCAGTCGCGGTCATTCAGATATTCGGAAAACATATTGATCGTTGCCCCGATCAAAGCATTTGACTCACGGGCTGAACGGCGCTTTTCACGATAGAGGATAAAGGCCTTGGCCGTCTTTGCATGTCCGGCTTCAATCAGAACCTTTTCAACAATATCCTGTATACCCTCGACATCGGCAATGCCGTCGGGATATTTATTTTCTGCTATTCTCATTACTTCTTTCGTCAGGTTTTCTGCAATGGTGAAGTCATTACCGCCGACAGCGGTTGCAGCCTTGAAAATGGCGAGTACGATTTTTTCCTTTTTGAACGCGGCGTAAGAGCGGTCGCGCTTGACAATCTGAGTAAGCATGGTGTGCCTCCTTCGGCCTCTGCGGGAAGAAAGAATCCTGGGATAAAATACAATATTTAGTGATTAAACCCGATCTGTATACAACATATTGTAGGTTTGTAAAAAGTCTAAGTCAAGCGGTTTATATTACAGTTCGTTGACATTGCAGCAGGACATGCGCTCTGTTTAAGCTGTCTGGCCGGCCGGAAAAAAGCAGACAAAAAGAAGCCGCATCTTGGGCAGATGCGGCCCCTTGATTTTTGACCGGTTATATTTAAGTGCTTCTTATGAAAGGACCTCGCCGCGTACGGAGAGAGTCACTACCTGCCAGGGGATCATCTTGCCGCATTTCTTAAGTGCCTCGACAGCAGCGTTGGACAGGCCGCCGCAGCAGGGTACTTCCATACGGACAACCGTAACGCTGGCAATATTGTTGTTGGCCAGGATCGCCGTAAGCTTCTCCGCATAACTTCCCTCGTCGAGCTTGGGGCATCCGATCATGGTTATTTTGCCCTTCATGAAACGGTTGTGGAAATCTCCGCTGGCAAATGCCGCGCAGTCCGCTGCAATCAGGAGGTGTGCTCCGTCATAGTACGGTGCCCGCAGAGGGAGCAGCTTGATCTGGACAGGCCACTGCATCAGCTCGGACGCGCCCATCGTGAGGTCATCCGTGCGAGGCGCTGCAGGTGCAGGGACAGCGCAGGGCTCAACGGACTTGAGGGCTGCGGCTCGTGTACCGGGACATCCGGTATGAATGGGCTCCGGCTGCTTTACACTTGCTGCAGCTTTTTCTTTCATATGCTGATCAACGGCGGCCTGGTCGTATTCGTCCGCTTCGCGCTCTTCAAAGGTAATCGCGCCGGTCGGGCAGACGGGAAGGCAGTTCCCGAGTCCGTCACAGTAATCGTCGCGAAGGAGGCGGGCTTTGCCGTCTGACATGCCGATCGCACCTTCGTGGCAGGCCTGGGCGCACAGTCCGCAGCCATTGCAAAGTTCTTCATCTATCTTAATAATATTGCGTTTCATAATATGTACTCCTTAATGTTTCACTTATTGTCTTGCTCTTATGGGTTAATCATAGTACATTGGTAACAGCAAGTCCGTTGTTTTTACAACGCAATTAATTTCTGCCTTATCATCATTATACAAGGAGCCATTATGAAAATCGATAAGAAGAATCAGGTTCTAACTTCGTCACCGCTATGGAAGGATATCTCTTCGGAAGATCAAAAACAGCTGCTCCAATGTCTCGGTGCGGCGAATGCGGAATATGGCAGGAAATCGACACTCTGGTCGAGCGGCGATGAAGTGCCGCGAATTGGCCTTATTCTTTCCGGTGAGATCAAAATCCTCATGGAAGACCTGGAAGGACGGCAGAATGTACTTGCGAACCTGAAGGCGCCGGACCTGTTCGGGGAAGTATTTGCCATTGCGGGAGAGCAGAGCCCTGTTACGGTATATACGGAGACCGGAGTCGAAGTCCTATACCTTGATGTACGGCGCGTAACCAATATTTGCCGGGAATCCTGCAGCTTCCATAAACAATTCGTGTGGAACCTGCTTCAGCTGGTCGCCCGTAAGAATGTCAGCCTGAATCAGAAAATCCAGTGTGTCGGCCAACGGACAACCAGAGAGAAAATCTCGGCATTTCTATCAATGCAGCAGAGCCGTTCAGGCCGAAATCCTTTTACAATTCCCTTTAACCGGGCTGAGATGGCCGATTTTCTCTGCGTCGACAGAAGCGCCCTTTCCCAGGTACTTGCACAGATGCAGGAAGAGGGACTGATTGAATATCATAAGAACGAATTCCGCCTGTGCCACCTGCACGGAATACAGAATTAAGGGTTTGTCTGGTCTTCCGTATATTGTGGCGGAAGGTCTGAATGCCCTCCAGGCAATTATCGCCCGATTTTTCGCCCTTTTCTACTTGACCACAGTAAAGTAAAGAAGTATTATGAAGGACAGTCGGGGTAGATTGTCTCAAAATTGTGGGATTTTCTGCCCTCTTTGTTCTTTTTTGTCTCTCAAATGCAGGTTGTTGTTGAAATTCTTGCAAAATGCCGCTCGCTTGAGTGGTTTCCAATCACAGGGGGGTGCCCGGACAGGCGCCAGGGAAGGTAGGATAAAAATGAAGAAGATGAAACGGATTGTGAGTCTGGTCTTAAGCGTTATCATGGCAGCAGGTCTAATGGCAGCTGGAACAGCCTGTTCAAAGAGTTCTGACGATAAAGTGCTGCGTGTCGGTATGGAGTGTGCCTATGCTCCCTATAACTGGACACAGGATGATGATTCCAACGGCGCAGTAAAAATTAATGACAGCGATAAGTACGCCAATGGCTTTGATGTTCAAATGGCAAAAAAGATTGCAGAATCAATGGGCTACAAGCTCGAAATTGTAAAGACTGAATGGGACGGCCTGGTTCCGGCCGTTCAAAGCGGAAAGATTAACGCGGTCGTTGCAGGTATGTCCATTACAGCGGACCGTGCAGCATCGGTTGACTTTTCAGATCCTTATTTTGTTGCAGATGTTGTTGTTCTTACAATGAACGATAGTAAATTCGCTGCCGCCGCATCACTTTCGGATTTGGGCGGAGCTAAGATGACATCACAGATCAATACAGTATGGTATACACTCCTTGAACAGATCCCCGGCGCTGAAGTACAGACAGCTCTCGATACAGTTCCTTCGCTGATTGTTGCACTTACATCCGGAAAAATTGATGCATGTACCGTTGATGTACCTGCAGCCATGGCTGCTGTATATTCGAACCCTGATATCAAGATTTTGCAGTTCTCTGCGGGTTCGGGATTTGATGTAAGCAATGAGGACACAGACCTGGGTATTGCTGTAAAGAAAGGTAACAAAGATCTTGTTGCCGGGATCAATAAGGGTCTTGCTGCTATTTCTACTGCTGACAGAGAAGCATTGATGAAAACTGCGATTGAGCAGCAGCCCCTGGCATAAGATGAATTAGGCTTTTATGTCACAAACATGATCCGGCAGGTTTCTCCGCTGATACGGAAGATCCTGCCGGATTTTTTAAAAAGATTAAGAAAAAAATTCGAAATTAAGTGAAAACAATTCACTTTTTGCCGCTCGCGTATCATAATAGAATTTTATTGGGGCTTGCCTGGCTTGGGGCGTTGATTCATGAGATATTTCCTATTTTGCGGATAAAGAGGTAAATAAAATGACTATACCAGTTTTTCTGGCAGGAACAGACAGATCTTTTTGGGAGTGGGTAGTCTTTCTTGTTCAGCACAATGGCATGGATTTTGTAAAAGGTGCTGGCATTACGCTTCTTTTGGCTCTGATTGGGACAATTGTTGGCTGTGTAATCGGATTTCTGGTTGGAATCGTTCAGACAATTCCGATTGAGCCTCAGGATATTTTTCTCAAAACGGTCATTCTAAAAATTGTTCGTGCACTCATGACTTCTTACATTGAAGTTTTTCGCGGGACACCAATGATTGTTCAGGCAATGGTCATATATTATGGATCTCTTTATATGTTCGGTATTGATATGTCTCCGCTGACAGCCGGACTTGTAATAGTATCTATAAATACAGGTGCATATATGTCAGAATCTGTGAGAGGCGGAATTGACTCGATTGACAAAGGACAGACAGAAGCTGCAAAGGCTATCGGGATGACGCACTTTCAGACGATGCTTTCAGTAATTTTGCCACAGGCACTCAGGAATATTCTCCCTCAGATTGGTAACAACTTAATTATCAATATAAAAGATACAGCCGTTTTAAATATTATCGCAGTTAACGAGCTGTTTTTTGCAACGAAGTCACTTGTTGGAGCCTATTACCAGCCTTTTCCCGGTTATTTAATCGCAAGTGTCGTTTACTTTATCATGACGTTTACCTGTTCAAGAATCCTTCGCTGGTATGAGCGCAAGATCGACGGTCCGGACAGCTATACCCTGGCCGGTACGGATCAGACCGGAGTGCCGGTCAAGCGGCGGCCCGAAGGACTTACCATGCAGCTGATGAATCGTACGTACCAAGAGAAGAGGAGAGCAATGAGATGATGGATAATACAAGAAAAGCTGTCATCGAAGTAAGCCATCTTGTCAAAAATTTCGGCAAGGTTCAAGTTCTTAAGGATATTGATTTCAAGACATATCCCGGAGATGTAATCTGTGTAATCGGTTCATCCGGTTCCGGCAAGTCCACGCTCCTTCGGTGCATCAACCTGCTTGAGACACCGACCGGGGGACAGATATCCTTTAACGGCACAAACATTCTCGACAAGCACACCAATGTCCCGGAGTACCGCTCCAAGGTCGGCATGGTGTTCCAGCAGTTTAATCTTTTCAATAACATGACCGTTCTCGAGAACTGCATGACCGGTCAGATGAAGGTCCTGAAGCGCACCAGGGAGCAGGCTGAAGCGAAGGCTATGAAGTATCTTGCCCAGGTCGGCATGGATCCGTATATCAATGCCAAGCCTCACCAGATTTCCGGAGGCCAGAAGCAGCGCGTCGCCATTGCCCGCGCCCTTGCAATGGAGCCGGAAGTACTGCTTTTCGATGAACCGACGAGTGCGCTTGATCCGGAGATGGTCGGTGAAGTTCTCGAGGTCATGCGCGAGTTGGTCAAAGGCGGTCTAACGATGATCATCGTAACCCATGAGATGGCTTTTGCACGCGACGTGTCAACGCGTGTTGTGTTTATGGATAAGGGAGTCATTGCGGAGGAAGATACACCGGAGGTAATTTTTAATAACCCCGGGAATCCCCGCACCAAAGAATTTCTCGCGCGCTTCATGCAGGATCAGGAATGAATTCCGCATTGTGCTCGTGAAAACAATTTTTCAGCGGTTAAACAGATGGTCATCCGGCAGGTGCTTTTACGAGTGCCTGCCGGATTTTTACATCATCCCGAAAATCATGCCGGAGAGATAGGATACAAGCCAGATGACTTCTATATCATGGTACCGCAGAAATGAAACCAGCCTGTAACTTGCCACTTGCATTGATGAGGCATACAATTTAGACAGTATATGCTTTTATGAAGTAACCCCTTATTGAATGTTTCTTCGAGGTAAAGGGTATGCAATGGAGGTATTTTTGATGAAATTATTTGACCGGCTGAAGAATTCCCTGAAATCGCCGGAGAAAATTACGCCTTTGCCGGCCTCGGAAATGCCTGGCGAGGGACAGGAAACAGCAGAGAGCCTATGGAACTCTCTTTGTGATAATCCGAATCAGGAAGACAAAATTCCCGCCCTGATTTCTATTTGTGAGAAGAAGGGCGGACCGTCGGCCGTATATGCAGCACTGAAGGAACTTTGCAGTATAAAAGGCAGCTGGCTGCCTGAAACATATCTTGGACGTATGGCATTGGAGCAGAAGGATTTTGATCAGGCGCGTGAATGGTATCAGCGCATACTCACAGCAGATAATCCGGAGAACTATGCGCTTTTCATGATATCGGCCGATCTCGGTCGCTTCGGGTTTGCCGCCCGTATGCCGGAGCTCATTGAACCGGCATATGATGTCAACAGACACGATGTGTATATAGGACTGAATTTGCTGCAGGCTTACCGGGAGATGCAGGATCCGCAGTCGGGATCAGAGCTTCTCCGACGAATTCAAAAGCACGACCGCCCCGACATCCATGATTATCTCGAGGGATTTGCAGCGGACTTTGCTCAGATGAGCGGGGATATTCCGCCCGCTGCCGAACTGCCGGAATCCGAGCCTGCTTCACCGCTTGAGCAGGTAATCGAAGAAGCAGAACAGGACGTAACTTTGACAAGGCTGCCTCGTGCTGCGCAGATTGATATACCGGTCTGGATACGGGATGTGCCCGGCCTGATCGATATGATGCCTGCAGCAGCTGCCAGAAAACGCGTAGGAGTATATATGTATGCGGACACTTCCGCACAGGGGACTCCGGGTTATTTAAAGGATGATACGGTCCGTCCGTCGGATCTTGCCGTCAGCCTGCCGCTTTTTATCGGTGAGCGCCTTCTTTTCACAACACATTATGCGCCGATCGCACTTTTTCCGATTTCCAGGGAAAAAGGCCCGCAGGCCGAGAATCTTGAACCGGACGTACAGAGCCTGTTTGCGCTGTGCACAAAGGAAGCACTTGATTTTATTATCACCGGGACCGTGTTCCGCGACGGAAATGTATACAGGGTACGATCGTGGATTCTTGATAAGGCCAAGCAAAGCGCCAGAATTGTTGCTAAGGACTTGCCGGCTCAGGACTTCGGTGAGCCTTTTAACAACATGATCAACGATATCATGCTTCTATTCTTTGACAAACGGTATGTGAAGCCTTCGGGACGTACGGATTTCCCGTATGAGATTCCGACTCCCGACCTTGTTCCTGCGCAGCTTCAGGCCACTAGTTATCTTCTGTATCAGAGCCTCGTACAGCAGAAGATCTGCGATACGGCCATCCTGCCTGACGAAAAGAAAATGCTCGATACCTACGCATTCCTCTCCGGGACGGACCCCAAGAATCAAATGTATCTTATGATGCTCCTGTCCGGCATGAAAAATGTGCGGCTGGCCGGTTCTAACCTGTATCAGTATTACCGTCACGTGCTGTTTGAAGTCGCGGAAAAGAACCGATACAGTAACTGCGTTAAGGCATCTCTCATGGAGATAAACTTCCTTCTCCAGGATCAGTAAAAGCGGTACTCAAAAAAACACGCAGCGCCTCCTGACTATATGTAAGGAGGCGCTGTTTTAATATAGTTAATGGATTCGTGCCGTAATATTCATATCCTGGTATGTCCGTCCATCGTCAGCAGCGTGCCATAAAGATCCGGACGTCTGTCCCGGAAAACACCCCAGCTTGTCCTGGCAAGGGCTACGGCATCGAGGTCAAATGTCGCAAGGCATATACCCGTTTGCTCTTCGTCGAGGCTTTCGACGATCTGTCCCCTTTCATCGGCTATAAAGGACGAACCGTAGAATCTTATGAACGAATCTTCTTCGTGCTCCGTACCAACGCGGTTCGATGCGATGACAGGCGTCAGATTGGCAGCGGCATGCCCCTGCATGGCTGTCTGCCAGTGGGCCCGGGAATTGATATCAGGCTCAAGCGGCTCGGATCCGATTGCAGTCGGGAAGAACAGGAGTTCAGCTCCTGCCAGGACAAGGCAGCGTGCCGTCTCGGGGAACCACTGATCCCAGCATATCCCGCAGCCAATCCTGCCATATGCAGTGTCCCATACCTTGAAGCCTGTGTCGCCGGGGTTAAAAAAGAACTTCTCCTGGTAACCGGCACCGTCGGGAATGTGCGATTTACGGTATATACCGAGCACTTCCCCGTCCGCATCAATCACAGCGAGGGAATTATAGAATGCATTGTTATCTCTCTCAAAAAAGCTGATCGGAAGCACTACCCTGTTCTCGCGGGCGATTGTGCAAAAGTGCGCGATGGCACGGTTCTCTTCGGCTCTGCGGGCGAGCTGGAAATGCTTTTCCAACGGCTTCTGGCAAAAATAAGGCGTCTCAAAAAGCTCCTGCAGCAGGATAATCTGAGCACCCCCGGCAGCAGCGTCAAGGACAAGCCTGGTTGCCCTTTCAATATTCTCGGACACATCGGACGTACAGGACATCTGCGTCGCTGCAACAGATACTTTTCGCATGGGTCTACCTCGTTACTCTCTTTATGTAAACAATGACCGGGAGTCAGACGGCGGGCATCTGCTGTGTAATGCAGTGAATATTGCCGCCTCCGCGTATAATATCCATTGTCATTACCTGCACGATCCTTCTCTCCGGGAAAATGGATTCGAGCTGTGATTTGGCAAGGGCATCGTATTCAGATAGGGCGCCCCCGAAGCCCGGCATCACAATGCCTCCGTTCACATATACAAAATTCACATAGCTTAACGTAAGCGGCTGTTCGTTTTCCATAGTCAGCGGCGGCTGTACGATACTTCGCACGGCAAACCCTGCCTCTGTTACAACCCTGCGGGCTTCGTTGAGGCGATTGAAGTTTGGATCAGCCGGATCATCCGTATATGGAATCAACACCGTATTTTCATCAAGAAAACAGGCGATATTGTCAATATGTCCGTCCGTCTCGTCGCCGTCAAGTCCTTCGGGAATATAAACGACACGTGTTACACCAAGTGTACTGCAAAGAACGGCCGAAATCTCTTCTTTGGACATCGAAGGGTTGCGATTCGGATTCAGGAGGCATTCCGCTGTCGTTAGAATCGTGTCCCTGCCATTGGTATGGATGGATCCGCCCTCGAGAATCAGAGGGACCCGGTATTCAGGTACATCATATAAGCTGCATAGAAGTGTAGGAACGAGGCGGTCATGCTCGAAATTAGGATATTTGCCGCCCCATGCGTTGAAGTCCCAGTGGACTCCGTGTAGCGTGCCGTCATCCCGGTTGATGACGAACGTGCATCCGTTATCACGCACCCAGCAGTCATCATGCGCGACAACAGCGATATCAACGCCTGTTCCGCACAGCTCTCTGGCGGCCTGCTCCTGGTCAGGATTGACAAGCATAGTGACAGGCTCGAAAAATGAGATGGCGCGCGCAGTTTCGGCAAAGGCCCGGCGCGCTGCAGGCAGATTGTCCGCCCATACAGGATCCGGAACCGGCCACTCAATAAACATTCTTTGATGAGCTGCCCATTCCGGAGGCATTTTGAAGTTCATAAGATACCCTCCGTCAGAATAAAAATGGCCGGCTTCCACGACCGGGAAGCTGACCATACTGATCCTGCAATCACATTACTTTGCCTGCGCAAAAATGTCAATAGTTTTGCATCGCTTGGCGATCCGAGGACTGACCGAGTGAGAAAGGCATGTGCCCTTCCCAATGACCGAGTGAGAAAGCTGTGAGATCATTTTCCTGTTAACCGCTTGTCATACAACAAAAAACAGGCGATAATCTGATTGACAATACCTGTCCTAAAAGAAGAGAATAGAAAAAAGGAAAAGACAGGCAAAATCTGAATTCGGAAAAGGAGCCGCAATATGAATAATAAAGATTACGATGTCGTATGTCTCGGAGAACTGCTTATTGACTTTACCCCTTATGGAAAAAGCGAACAGGGGCATGACATTCTCGAAGCAAATCCCGGCGGAGGCCCTTGTAACGTCCTTTCCATGGTCGGACGTCTCGGTGGGCGTACAGCCTTTATCGGCAAAGTCGGAGATGATCATTTTGGACATTATCTGGAGGAGGTCGCCAGGGAACAGAATATAGACACACAGGGAGTTGTATTTGACAGCGGCTCGTTTACTACTCTTGCTTTTGTTCATCTTGACGAAACAGGTGACAGGAGCTTCAGCTTCGCCAGAAAGCCCGGCGCGGATATGATGCTTATAGAAGACGAAGTACGTACGGATATTATTGATAAATCATATATTTTTCACTTTTCAACAGTTGCCATGAGCCGTGAACCGGCACGCACGACGATGCATTTTGCTGTCGAGTATGCAAAAAAAGCAGGCTGCCTCCTGTCCTTTGACCCGAATATCCGTCCTTTTCTGTGGGATGATCAGAATGAATCGATCGAGCAGATGAAATATGGTCTTGCCATGTGTGATATTTTAAAAATCTCAGAGGAAGAGCTTGTCCTCGCGACCGGTATTGAAGATATCGCTGAGGGCATTGAAGTCCTGCACAGGCAATATCCGAACATCCGCCTTTTCCTTGCGACGCTCGGTAAAAAGGGCTGCTATTACAAATTAGGTGACATAACCGGCATGCAGGGCACTTTCACAAATGTAAAAACCATTGATACGACAGGCGCCGGTGATACTTTCATTGGCTGCTGCCTGTACCGGATTGCCGAACATGGCGGACTTGACTTCACACAGCATGAACTGACGGATGTAATCCGGTATTCCAATGCCGCAGCATCGCTCATCACAACCAGAAGAGGCGCGATGCGTGTAGAGCCTACTCCTGCAGAAATAGAAGATCTCATGCAGAACGGCTGACCGTTTAAAAACTGCCGGCTTCAAGCAGCCGGCGAACAAGCAGGCGGAATAACTCTGCCGGGGGAAGCGGAGATTATTTAGAATGCAGAATATACTTATAAAAAACAAATATATATGGTTTCCTGTCCAGAAAGGCGCCGGCCGCGAGAAGGTTAATATTTACCTTGCAGGGGAGCCGGGCGATTCGACGGGGGGCGGCCCGGTTAAGATTTTTGAATTTGACCTGCCTGTTGTATCGGTGCGTGCTGACTTCTATGCCGCACTTTATGTCGGTCAATACATCGGCCGGACGATTACCGTTTCGGTTGATTTCCCTGCCGACGGCATCGGCTGTATTGAGTTTCACGATGAAGAACCGGCTCCGTTACAGGAATCCCGGCCGGAACTCCATTTCACTCCCGCGTCGGGCTGGGTCAATGATCCGAATGGACTTGTCTTACACGACGGCGTTTTTCACATGTATTACCAGTACAATCCATATGATACAAAATGGGGCAACATGCACTGGGGACATGCCGTAAGTAAGGACCTTACACACTGGAAACAGGAAAACATAGTGATGTATCCTGATGAACACGGTGGGGTTTTTTCCGGCTGTGCATTGCCTGACAAAGACAATCTTACCGGCCACGGCTGGAATGCGATTCTTTATTTTTATACCGCGGCCGGCGGCTCTAACTTGTGGTCGGGCGACAAGAAGTTCACGCAGCGTCTTGCGTATAGTACAGATGCCGGCGCGACTCTGCAAAGGGACGAATTTTTTCAGCTTGATACGATCGATCGTGAAAACCGTGACCCCAAAGTCTTCTATCATTCATGGACCCGGGCCTATATCATGGTTCTCTTTTTTGAAGACAATGATTTCGGGATTTTCCGGTCGCAGGATCTTAATAACTGGGAGCTTACCCAGCGCCTTACTCTCAAAGAGGCCTGGGAATGCCCGGACCTGTTCGAACTGCCTGTTGAGGGTTCAGATGAGACCCTCTGGGTTTTCTGGGCGGCGGACGGGTATTATTACACCGGAACCTTTGACGGCTTCCGTTTTACACCTTCAGCTGAGATGAAGAATGCATACGTCGGAACGACTGCATATGCAGCCCAGACATTTGCAGGTGTGCAGGGTCGGGTGATCAGTGTGTCATGGCTTCGCATCAGCCCGCCTGAAAAATCATATTCCGGTACATTCTCCATTCCGTCTGTCCTGTCCATGGTTAACCGGGGAGGGGACTTGCGGATGCGGCTTGCCTTGCCTGCTGAGTTTACGGGCAGGCGTACTCAGCGCGCCGGTATAAAGATAACAGAATCCGGAAAGCATGAAGCTGCTGCTGTTTTAGATCAGCCTTATGAGCTATGCGTCGGGTTTTCCTCAGGAACGAGAGGATCAGCCGTCCTGTATTTCGGCGTTCAATCCCTTTTTATTAATTTCGAAAAGAAAACGATCGTCCTGGGAGAACAGGAAATTATTTTTGACAGCTTCGGAGCTTTGGACCTCGATATCATTGTTGATTACGACGTTATTGAACTTCGCGCACAGAACGACTCGCTTTATTATGTATATGCGAACCCCGCCGCAGCGCTGTCCGGTAATGTGTTTCTGGATCTGGAATTTCCCGGAGAGGCAGATATTGCCGTATATGATATCAAATAGAAAAACAGTTTTCTGATACTTCACTTGCTTTCGGGCAATTACATCTCATATGTTATTTATCGGCGGACACAGCACTGACAAAGTGCTGTCCGCCTTTTTTATTGAAATTTCAACAAATAAATGACAAGCGGTTGACATATATAAGTGATTAATAAGGGCCGGACATCCAAAACCAATGATATCAATACGTTCGAAAGGCGCCGGAAGGTTCAACACATAGCACAAGAGAGGGAGACCTTTGTTGTGTAAATATGGGAGTATGTCAACTTCGGCACCCGGCTTTTGGATAAAATGCCTACGAAATCCGGGAATGTTAAAGAAATTTTTATGACAACCGCTTGACATGTTATAAAAGTAAGTCTATATTGTAAATGAAGAAAAGAAACGCACATTGTTCAGTTTATCCGGTCAGTCCTTATCCAACACGGTAACCCAACCCAGATCAAAGACAATGAACAATTTCTTTGAAAAGCACAAGGAGGAAAAACATGAAAAGTTTCAAGAAAATCGCAGCCCTTCTGGTCGCAGCGACAACGGCACTGACACTTGTTGCCGGATGCACCAACTCAAACGCCACGAAGGTAACAACAACAGCTGCACCCGCAGACGGAACATCAGCAGATGCTACAGCTGCAACGACCAAAGCCCCCGTTGACGGGAAGTTCGATTTTTATATTTTCAACACAAAGGGTGAGAATGCCGACGCCCTGCAGGCAGCGGTAGACGCTTATTCCGCAGAAACCGGACAAAGCATCAAGGTATTCTCTCTCGGTTCCGGAACGAACAGCGACGACGCCCTTAATACAGAAATGAATTCATCCAATATGCCTACTATCTTCTCAATCATGAACCTTCAGGCACTTAAAGGATGGGTTGAAGGCGGATACGCACTTGACCTCAGTCAAGCGGCTGATCCGGATTTCAAGGCTATGGCAGATGCCATTCCTTCAAACCTCTATCTGACCAATGACAGCGTAACCAACTATGGCATCCCTTATAATGTAGAAGGTTATGGATACGTCGTTGACAAGCTTATGCTGGCCGATCTTTTCGGTGCTGACAACGTTGATTCCGTCCTTGCCGATATCAAGACCGCAACCTATGCCGAGTGGGAAGCTTTGGTCCTTGCTGTGGATGCTTACATTCAGTCCGG
This sequence comes from Mageeibacillus sp. UBA5770, assembly GCA_002418705.1. The sequence goes on from DIEQ01000081.1 coordinate 15,527, forward strand.
CACGGCCGCATCCGTAACACTCAGCGGCAACGCCCATGCACTTGCTGCAGCAAAGGGTGAGCTTGCTTCCAAGCTGACCGGTGTATTTGCAACAGCCGGATCACAGACATGGACCTATGGCGATCACTTCCTCAATGTTGCCATTGATGCTGTTTTTGCAGATGCTTCTGCTGCCGCAAATGCAACGCCTGAACAACTTGATTCCCTCAAGGGTCCGTTGCTTGCTTATGCAAAGGCACTTGACCTGAAGACCTCCCATGCAGCAGGAACCGACGCAGCCCTGCCTCGCGGACCTGAATTCATCAATACAACAACCGCCAGCTACGATGCTTCCGTACAGCTCCTTGCAGATCACAAGGCTTTATTCCTCAAGCAGGGCAACTGGGTATACGGCAACATTGAGAAGGTTAATGCAGAAATCGTCAAGACACTTACCTTCCTTCCTGTAAAAATGCCTTTCACAGCAGATGACATTAAGGCTTCAGGTCTTACAGTCGAGAAGATGTCGCAGTCCATTCCCGTATTCGTTCCGAACTATTATGCGATCAACGCAAAGAGCTCTGCAGAAGAGCAGCAGAAGGCTGAAGCTTTCCTTGTATGGCTCAACACTTCTGATGCAGGAAAGAAATTCGTTGTCGAAGACATGGCTTTCATTCCTTACAATGCAGATCCCGCAACAACAACACTTCCTAACAGCCTTGGACAGTCCATCCTTGAGTACCTTGCTACCGGCGATACCATAACGAATGCCTATGCCGGTGCTCCTGCCAACTGGGCCGGTGCAACCGTAGGCCTTAAGGTTATGGAGAGCTATCTGACCAAGGAAACATGGACGGATGCCGACTATGAAGCTATTGCTAACTATGCTATTGACCAGTGGAAAACGATGGCCGCTTCCTGATATCACTCTAATCAGGAGACCGGAGCAGAATTGAAGACTGTGGGGGGCGCAAGTAAGCGTTCCCCACAGCTATATTCACACTCTGCATTGTGTGGAGGTTCACCATGGATAAATTTTATAAAAAGTGGTTTTTGCCATTGGCCATTCCCGCCATCATACTGTTCATCGGCGTGATCCTTATCCCTTTTCTCGTCGGTGTATTCTATTCCTTCACCGGATGGCGCGGAACTTATTTTGTAGGCGGCGGATCGAATCCCTTTGCGGCGGTTGTCGGTATTGATAATTACGTGAAGGCATTCAATTCGGAGAAGTTTATTAATGCGCTTGTGTACACAGTAAAATATACACTGGTCGCAGTAGTCTGGATTAATATCGTCGGTCTTGTGCTTGCACTGCTGGTTACGAAAATTGTCAAGGGTGCAGGGATTTTCAGAACAATATTCTTCATGCCTAATCTGCTGGGCGGATTGGCACTCGGTTTTATCTGGGCATTTATTTTTGAAGTTGTCTTCTCTCAGTTTATTTTCAACAAAGATGGAATCATCAGCATTCCATTCCTGACCAACATGACCCAGAATAATACAAAAGCATTGTTTGCACTTATTATACTTGTCGCCTGGCAGATGGGCGGTTACATGATGCTCATATATGTCAACGGCCTGAACAGCATCCCGACGGATCTGTATGAAGCGTCAAAAATCGATGGTGCCAACACAATTCAGACCTTCATACACATCACAATTCCGATGCTGATGCCGGCATTTACAATCACGTTCTTCTTGACGCTTGCGAGCAGCTTTAAGCTTCTCGATCAGAACATTGCTTTGACGGACGGCAATTTTGGAACCCGCATGCTTGCTACGCAGATCCTGCGTACGACCCGCGACACATCGCCTCCTGATTACGGTATGGCACAGGCTCAGGCTGTTATCTTCTTTATCCTTATAGCACTGGTTACTCTGTTTCAGGTGTATGTAACTAAGAAGAGAGAGGTAGAGGCATGAAAAAGAGAGTTGTGCTTTTTGGCGGCACGAGCCAAAAACTAAAAACATCTGACTGGATTGTCTATGGCGTTCTTATTCTGATAACCCTTTATACGCTGTTTCCCATAGCCTTCCTTTTTATCAATTCATTCAAAGGACAATCGGATATTGTTACGAGTCCTCTCCAACTGCCGGCCTTGTGGGATGTGGCCTTTCTTCAGAATGCACTCGATGCGATTAATTTCTTCCCCGCACTTGGCGTCACCGCCATAATCACCGTCTCATCCGTAGCGCTGCAGGTTATTGTTTCCGCACTGGTTGCCTGGATGATGGTCAGAAACAAGACAAGAGCATCCTTTATTCTCTTCATGGCTTTTACCGCTGCCATGCTGGTTCCATTCCAGTCCGTAATGTACCCGCTTCTGAATATTTTTGAAAAACTTCACTTGAAGAATATTCCCGGTCTGATCATTATGTACGGTGGATTTGGACTTAGTATGTCCGTTTTTCTGTACCACGGATTCATGAAGAGCGTTCCGAGATCCATCGAGGAAGCAGCCCTGATTGACGGCGCGAACATCTACCAGATCTTCTTCAATGTAGTCATGCCTCTGCTGAAGCCCACAACGGTTACGGTCATCATCCTGAACGGTATGTGGATCTGGAACGATTATCTGCTCCCGTTCCTGGTTATAGCCAATGAACCGGTCAAGACGCTGACACTTCAGCTGTATTACGCCAAGCTCACTTCCGGACAGTACGGCAACCCGTGGGAATTAGTTTTCCCGGCTGTATTAGTAACGATCATCCCGATTATTATCGTATTCCTGTTATTGCAGAAATATATTATGAAAGGCGTTGCAGCTGGAGCGGTTAAGGAATGATGTCCGATAATAATTCATCTTCAAAATTCTGGTGGAGAGACAAGGTCGTATATCAGATATACCCGAAATCTTTCTGCGACTCCAATGGAGACGGGAATGGCGACCTGCAGGGTATCATCCGCAAGCTCCCTTATCTAAAGGAGCTTGGGGTCGACATCATCTGGATATGTCCTGTATTCCGGTCCCCGATGTCTGATAACGGATACGATATTTCCGATTATTATGGCATTGATCCCCAGTTCGGCACGGACGAAGATATGACTGAGCTGATCCGCTGGGCGGATCAGCTCAGCATAGGGATCATTCTCGACCTCGTCATCAATCATTCTTCGGACGAGCACCCGTGGTTTCAGGAAGCCCTAGCCGACCCGTACGGTGAAAAGGCGTCCTATTACATCTTCCGGGAAGGCGACGGTGAGAACCCGCCGAATAACTGGCGCGCGATTTTCGGAGGCAGTGTGTGGGATAAGGTCGGATCGACCGATCTCTATTACTATCATACGTTCGGGAAAAAGCAGCCTGACCTGAACTGGGAGAATCCTCTTCTCAGGGAAGAACTTTATAAAATGGTTAACTGGTGGCTTGACCGGGGGATCGTCGGTTTCAGGATCGACGCCATATGCTTCATCAAAAAAAATCAGACCTACGAATCATACCCGGCTGATGATACGGACGGACTTGCGGCTGTACAGCGGGGCGGCGAGAACCAGCCCGGCATCGAGGTCTTTCTTAATGAGCTCAAAGAGAGGACATTTGCCCGGCACCAATGCTTTACAGTGGCTGAGGCAACCGGTGTCCCGATTGAAGAACTCGGCAAATATACCGGCGACAACGGGTTCTTTTCGATGATCTTCAATTTCCTCCTGTCCGATATGGATCTGGTGCCCGACTTTCGCTGGTATGACCGGAAGACCTGGACGGTACAGGAGTTCCGGGATCTGTTTTATCATGTCATGCTCGAAACGCAGAAAATCGGTTACAATCCCAATTTCCTTGAGAACCATGACTCACCCCGATCCCTCAATCATTTCCTGCCTTCACAGGATATCGGCTATCACAGCGCCGCGATGCTCGCTACAATCTTTATTATGGCGCGCGGGGTACCCTTCATCTATCAGGGTGAAGAGATAGGCATGACTAACTGCATCATGGAATCCATGGATGAGTTTGACGACTTGTCAACGCATGACCAGTATGAACGCGGCCGCAGGGCCGGCCTGTCACATATGGAAGTAATGGATGCCATGAATTTCCGCAGCAGGGACCATTCCAGGACGCCGATGCAGTGGAGCGATGAGAAGAATGCAGGGTTTACAACAGGCACGCCATGGCTCAAGGTTAATCCCAATTATGAAGAAATCAATGTGGCACAGCAATTAAGGGATCCGGGTTCTCTCCTGTCATATTATAAGGCCCTGATTGCCCTTCGAAAGGATTCCCGCCTGAGTGACATTCTTATTGACGGAGATTTTGCTGTGTATCCGGCAGAAGATACCCATATTATTGCGTATAAGAGAACGGCCGGTCCATACGAGTCAGTCCTTGTCATTAATAATTTTTCATCCTCCCGGGCCGGGATCCCCATATCACAGCCTTATGATGTCGTGCTGAGCAATTATCCGGATGCTGTAATAACCGATGGATACCTGAATTTGCAGCCATATCAAAGCGTGATTCTTGCGAATCCAACCTGAAAGGCGGTAAAAACCGTGAACAAATTGAATGAAGTTATGCTGATCACATATGCGGACAGCATGGGAAGCAACCTTAAAGATCTCCACCGTATTCTCAATACACATTTCACAGGGGCAATAGGCGGCGTACATATCCTGCCGTTTTTCCCTTCGTCGGCTGATCGCGGATTTGCACCGATGCGTTATGACATTGTTGATGAGAAGTTCGGCAGTTTTGCCGATCTCGATAAGATGCGCAGGGATTTCCCGCTGATGTTTGATTTTATGATTAACCATATCTCCAGGTCGTCAGAATATTTTCAGGATTTCCTCCTGAAAAAAGACGAATCGGCTTATAAGAACTTTTTTATCCGTTACAAAGATTTCTGGAAAGACGGCGAACCGACTCCGGAGCAGGTTGACCTTATCTATAAAAGAAAACCGCGGGTTCCCTGTATAGAGGCGGTATTTGCCGATCATTCGACAGAAAAAATATGGTGCACTTTCGATGAAGAGCAGGTCGACCTGAATGTAAAGTCCGAGGAGACCCGCAGCTTCATCAGGGACACGCTGATCGATATGTGCCAGAAGGGTGCGTCCTTTATCCGCCTCGATGCCTTTGCCTACGCCGTGAAAAAGCCGGATACCAACTGCTTCTTCATCGAGCCTGATGTATGGGACCTTCTTTATGAAGCGCAGGAGACTGTGAAGCCATTTGGTGCTGACATCCTGCCCGAGATCCACGAGCATTACACCATCCAGAAGAAGCTCGCTGACAAAGGCTTCTGGGTATATGACTTTGCCCTTCCGATGCTTGTCCTGCATGCGCTGTATACAGGAGAAAGCAAAAACCTCCTTCACTGGCTTGATATCTGCCCGCGCAAGCAGTTTACGACTCTTGATACGCATGACGGCATCGGAGTTGTTGATGTCATCGGCCTTTTAAGTGATGAAGAAATCGAACTGACAAAGGAACTTCTTTTTACAAAGGGAGCCAACGTCAAGAAGAAATACAATACAGCTGCCTATAACAATCTTGATATTTATCAGATAAACTGCACGTATTATTCCGCCCTCGGCAACAATGACCGTGCATATCTGCTTGCACGTGCCATCCAGTTTTTCGCGCCGGGTGTCCCTCAGGTCTACTATGTCGGACTGATGGTCGGTGAGAATGATATCGCCCTGATGGAAGAGACCAGGCAGGGACGCGACATTAACCGTCATTATTATACGGACGAAGAGATTGAGCGCGATATGCAGCGTCCGGTCAATCAGGCCCTTGTCCGGCTCATGCGCTTCCGCAACACCTGTGAGGCGTTTAACGGGACCTGTGAGACAGCCGGTACAGGCACAAACGAGATTACCATAACAAGAGTGTCCGGTGACTCATCAGCCGTCCTGCGCGCCAACCTGCTGACACATGAATTCTCAGTAAGCTGTGAAAGCCCGTCATACAGCGGTGCTGTCCTTTTGGAGGAATTGACATGAACAAGGCATGGTGGAAAGAAAGTGTTGTATATCAGATATATCCGAGAAGCTTCTGTGACAGCAATCATGATGGCATCGGCGACCTCGGCGGTATTATCAGCAAGCTCGATTACTTGAAGCTGCTGGGGATTGATGTCATCTGGCTTTCCCCGGTATATAAGTCTCCGAACTGTGACAACGGATATGATATCAGTGATTATATGGATATCATGGACGATTTTGGAACAATGGAAGATTTCGATGTGTTATTGGATGCAGCTCATCAGAGAGGCATCAAAATCATCATGGATCTGGTCGTGAACCATACTTCGGATGAGCATGCCTGGTTCATTGAAAGCAGCAAGTCACTGGAAAACCCGTATCGGGACTATTACATATGGCGCGAAGGAAAAGACGGACATGAACCGAATAACTGGGGCTCCTGCTTCAGCGGTTCCGCATGGAAATATTCTGAAGCGACGGGTATGTACTATCTGCATCTCTTTGCAGAAAAGCAGCCTGATCTGAACTGGGACAACCCGAAGGTACGTGAAGAAGTGTACCGCATGATGACGTGGTGGTCAGACAAGGGTATAGATGGTTTCAGAATGGACGTAATCAGCATGATCTCCAAAACGAAGGAGATGCCTGACGGAGTCGTCGGTGAGGGTTCTTTCTATGGCGATTTTGCGCCTTACGTGATTCACGGACCGCACGTACATGAATACCTGCAGGAAATGAACCGTGAAGTCTTATCAAAATATGATTTGGTAACGGTTGGAGAAACAGCCGGAATTACGGTGGAAGAAGCCAAAAAATATGCCGGATTCGACCGCGGTGAATTGAACATGGTATTCCAGTTTGAACACATGGACCTTGATTTTGGTGATAAGGGCAAGTGGAATGATCATCCGCCCAAATTGTCGGCATTGAAAGAGGTTTTGAGCAGGTGGCAGACAGGTCTTCATGAAAAGGCCTGGAACAGCCTGTTCTGGGACAATCATGATCAGCCAAGAATCGTATCAAGGTTTGGAAGTGACAGGGAATACAGGGAGAAATCAGCCAAAATGCTGGCGCTCTGCCTGCACATGATGCAGGGTACACCCTATATCTATCAGGGCGAAGAACTTGGCATGACCAATTTTCCCTTCACATCTGTCAGCCAGTTCCGTGATCTTGAGAGCATTAATGCTTTTCGCGAACTGGTTGGGGGCGGCGTTTTTGACGAAGCGTATATGATGAAGTGCCTGAACTATAAGAGCCGTGATAACGCAAGGACCCCGATGCAGTGGGATGCGACAGCGTATGCCGGTTTTTCTGATGTACTGCCCTGGATCGAAGTAAACCCGAATTACCGTGAAATAAACGCACAGTCTCAGGTTGATGACAGTGATTCCGTTTTTCAATTTTATAGAAAGCTCATTAAGCTCAGAAAAACGAATGATATCATTGTTCACGGAAAGTATGAACTCCTGCTGCCGGAGAGCGAAGAACTGTTCATATATACAAGGACGTACGAGGGCCGGAAATTATTGGTTATTTGTAATTTTACTGCAGAAACGCTGCGCTATACTTTGCCTGAAGATCTTTTTCCGGCTTCGAAGAAAATACTTATATCAAATTATGATGACTCAGATGCCGGGAATGAGACAGTCCTTCGTCCCTGCGAAGCTAAAGTGTATGAGATGGAGCTGATATAGCAAATTTTCGAAATTATCGCACAATATTTAGGTATATTTTCGAAATCGACATGATAAAATGACGGTATACAAATAGGAAAGGAAGTCATCACTATGCCGCTATGGTTAGAAGATGCTATTTTTTATGAAATATACCCTCAGTCCTTTTTTGATTCGAACAATGACGGAATAGGGGACATCAACGGAATTACAGAAAAGCTCCCTTATATCAGTGAGCTGGGTTTCAATGCCATCTGGATGAACCCCTGCTTTGATTCGCCATTTCTAGATGCCGGATATGACGTGCGCAATTATAAGCTGGTTGCTCCGCGCTACGGGACGAATGATGATCTTATTCGCTGTTTTGAAGCAGCACACGCAAACGGGATCAAGATCATTCTCGACCTTGTTCCCGGGCACACGTCCTACGATCACGAATGGTTTATTAAGAGTTCCCTGGCGGAGAATAACGAATATTCAGGCCGCTATATCTGGACCGATTCCGTATGGGAAGCACCTGCGGGACATCGTTTTGTGAGCGGGATGGCTGAGCGTGACGGCAATTACATGGTTAATTTTTTCAGCTCGCAGCCGGCACTCAACTATGGGTTTAATGAGATCAGGGAACCCTGGCAGAAGCCTTCATCACATCCCGACTGCATGGCAGCCAGGGAAGCGATGAAGGATGTCATACGTTTCTGGCTGGATGCCGGGTGTGACGGATTCAGGGTCGACATGGCCGAGTCACTCGTCAAAAACGATCCGCAGCGAGCCGAAACAGCTAAGATTTGGCTCGATGTCCGCCGCATGCTAGATGAAGAATACCCGCAGGCGGCTCTGATTTCGGAATGGAGCAAGCCGCAGATTGCCCTCAAGTGCGGTTTTCACTGCGACTTCTATCTCGATCACAAAGGTCAGGGATATCACTCCCTTATGAGAAAAATCGACCCGGATACTCTTGAACAGAAGAGCTTCTTCAGCAAATCAGGAAAGGGTGATGTATCGTCCTTTGTATCAGAATACCTGGAAGATTATCAGAAGACAAAAGACTCGGGGTATATCAGCTTTATTACCGGCAATCATGATACACCGCGCCTGAGCCGGTATATGGACACGTCCGAGCTCAAGATCGCTTATGCTTTTATCCTTACGATGCCCGGTGTGCCCTTTCTCTACTATGGCGATGAAATCGGCATGAAGTATATCGAAGGCCTCAAAAGCAGGGAAGGCGGATACTCACGTACCGGGACACGAACACCCATGCAGTGGGACCGAAGCAGGAATAAGGGCTTTTCCGGAGCACATGAGGCTCAGCTCTATCTGCCGGTCGACGGCTCAACTGACGCGCCGACAGTCGAATCGCAGCTCGCTGATCCCGATTCTCTGATTCGCACAATCAAAAAACTGACAGCACTGCGCCGTGCACATGCCGAACTTCATGGCAACGGTCCATTCTATGTTTTGTATGCAGCAGAAAATGAATATCCGTTTGTATTTCAAAGAAGCGGTCTGACGATAGCCGTTAATCCGTCAGGCGAGAGAAGATCAGCACCCGTTCAGATTACCGGAAAGGTTGTTTTCTCAATCGGTGAATTGCCTGCCTGTTCCGACACGAATCTGTCCATGGCCCCTCAGTCATTTGCCGTTTTTCAGAAAGAATAGAAGAATACCCTTCGCGAAACGGTTTTCATCATCAGCACAGAATGCGAAATAATTGAAATTCGTGTGCAACATGTTACAATCAACTTTGAATGTAAAAATGCAGTTGAGAGTTTGTCAGGTGATTGATTCCCGTGATGCCTGAAATCAGGGGCTCAGGGAGCCATCGTTGATGTTTTCAGCCTGATAAGAAACGAGGTTGAAGGAAATCCATGCCTACGCTAAAGGATGTTGCCGAAAAAGCCGGCGTAACTGTCACAACCGTATCAAGAGTCCTCAACAACAGGGGATACATTGGTGACGCAACACGCGAAAAAGTATACCGCGTGATGAAAGAGCTGGATTACCAGCCAAATGAACTTGCGCGTTCTCTTTCCAAGAAGCGTACAAGCATCATAGGTGTTATCGTCCCGTCCGTCATGCACCCGTTTTTCTGTGAGGTTGTACACTACCTTGAACTCTATGCCTCCAGGGAAGGCTACAAAGTCATGCTCTGCAATTCCAACCACCAGAAAGACAAGGAAATTGAATATATTGATATGCTCAAGTCGAATAAGGTGTCAGGCATTGTTTTTTGCAGCCGCACGGAAGACATTGAGACCAGCCTTCCCGATAATCTGCCCGTGATTACATTTGAAAGGGTTATTTCCAGCAAGATCTCATCCGTTGCCTGTGACAACTATTTAGGCGGAGAGCTTGCGACACACCACCTTATCGACTGCGGATGCAAAAACCTGCTTCACATCAGCGGCATCAGGAACATCCTGATGCCTGCTGATGCGAGGCGTGATGCATTTGTCCGTGTCTGCGAAGAGAACCATATTCCGAACAAAGTGTATTATACGGAAGAAGCCCAGTTCTATTCACTCAATTATGAAGAGTACCTCGAGCAGATCATTCTCGAAAACCCGGACACGGACGGTGTATTCACCAGCAGCGATGTCATTGCCGCCGAGATAATTTATGTGTGCACCAAAAACAATATTAAGATTCCGCAGGACATCAAGCTCGTCGGATTCGACGATATCCGTCTGGCCTCGCTCACAACTCCAAAGATTACGACGATCCGTCAGCCGATTGAACAGATGTGCGCATGTGCCGTGGATACCATCATCCGTCAGGCGGACAAGGGCTTCCTGCCCTCCAAAACCGTACTGCCCGTCACTCTTGTAATAAGGGAAAGCACCTGATACCAATATGATCTTTTTCGAAATTGATTCACAGGGAACTGCAGGAACGCAGGCAATGCTCCGTTTCTTCTACAGTCCCTGTTTTTCCATATACTCTTCAAAAGAATACTCCAGCCGTCGGATGCGCCCGTTTTCGAAAAGCAGCACCTTTTCACACACATTTTTCAAAAAATACAGGTCATGTGATACCAGAAGAAGGGTCCCCGGATATCCTGAAAGTGTATCCTCGAGCATCTCCCGCGTATGGAGATCGAGATGATTGGTCGGCTCGTCAAGAATCAGGAAGTCACGGCGGGTAAGAATAGGTATGGAGAGCATCAGCTTCATCTGCTCCCCAAAGCTAAGTGCTGCGATTTTCTGGTGCAGGTGCCTGGTACTTATACCCATGTTTGACAGGAGCGCACGGTCGGCACCGGATACGTTGCCCAGCGTCTCCATCAGGTATTCAAGTGCTGTCTTTTTCTGCGGCAGTTTCGCAAAATTCTGTGAAAGAACAAAAGGAGGGCTGCTCGGGCTCACCCAGAGTTCCCCTGCATCAGCAGCCTGCAGCCCTTCAATCATTGAAACGAGGGTGCTCTTACCACAGCCGTTCGGGCCGAACAGCGCGACTTTTTCTCCTCTTGATATGGAAAAATCGCTGTCGGAAAACAATCCGGTATCGCCGAAGGACTTTGACAGACCTGATGCCTGCAGGATTCTTTTGCCGTGAGCAACATCAGCTGAAATCGTAAAACGCACGGACTTTTCGGCTGTCGGCCGCTTTTCGCCTGTTGTAACGAGCCGCTCCAGACGTCGCACGTCATTTTTGACTTTCTTATCCATTTTCATGGCTTTTGCCCGTTTTTTCTCTTTAGCACCCATGGTAAGTCCGCTTGAATCCGGCTTCGTTGAATCGCGGTGTGCTTTTTCGGACCAGGTTTTTACCTGCGAAATTGCATCCTGAATCCGCTTCTGTTCCTTTTTGGATTCCTCGTACCGGTGAACCCGCTCTTCATACAGCCTGGCTTTTTCGCGGCGGTAATCTGAATAATTCCCCTGATAGGCGTATATAGATCCGTTCTCTATCTCAAGAATTCTCGATACCATGCAATCAAGGAAATACCTGTCGTGTGACACGAGAACAAGCGTACCTTGATATCCGCGCAGAATTTCAATCAGCGTCCGAACTCCCTCGAAATCCAGATTATTAGTCGGTTCATCGAGGAGCAGCAGCTTGGGACGGGCGGCCAGAAGAAGGCACAGGGCCAGCTTTGTCCTCTCGCCGCCGGACAGAGACAGCAGTGACTCCTGCCGGTCCAAGTCAAGATGCATGTACCGCATGTACTTTCTGGCTTCTTCCGTAAATAGATCCTTCGATGCGTCTGCGAGCTCCTGATCCGTAAACGGGTCCTGTTTCAAAAGTGCTGCAGAAGACGCGTCCGAAATGAGCAGGCTGCCTGCGTCTGCCTGAATACTGCCGCTCAGAATACCGAGCAGTGTACTTTTGCCGCTGCCGTTGCTTCCGACTAGCCCGATATGTTCGCCGTATTCCGCTGAAAACGACAAGTCTTCAAAGAGAATCTCATCTCCCAGACTCTTCTTAAGATGTTTAATTTGAATATGTGTCATATACGCCCTCCAAAACAAAAAATCTCCGCCGGACGGCAGAGACTTCATAGGGGCTTAATGCAAATGAAACGCATCCCTGGTACAAATCGCCGAAGATGTGAAACAAGATTAAGACAGTCCGCTGCCGCAGGCAGTACGCATTCAGAAATTCGGCCGTTAAACCGTCTGTGCGCCGCCGCAAAAAGATAATCAGCGAATTGTCGTCATCCTCATTTACGGAATCCTCCTCGTCGGGAAAAATGTAATTTAATAATAACAAGATGTTTTTGATTATGCAAACGGAAAAATATTCATGCGCCAAGCCGCGTTGTAATGGAAGTATCAAGCGAATATAATGAATTTGACAGATATTATATTTCAAAATCCGATTCAGTCAATTTTCACATTATTACTTGTTATAGCAGGTATTACAGCACCAATTATGTCATTGATTACCCTGACTATAATAGAATGGGTGCATGGCTATGAAAAAAAATCTTCAGGTACTTTTTGATATTCTTGGACGTCTGGTCTTTCTGGCAGGAACAAGTATGGCTATCTTTTTTTCTGGCGGCGGTCTCGGTTTCGTACAGAAACGCGTCGGTATCATCTATCTGATCTTATGGAATATCTGGTGGGCAGTCACTTTCCTCGGCCGCCAAAGAGGCAGGCAAACTAAGTATGATCCGGGCAGGAACTGGTTCGTCATCCTTTCCGGAATTATTTCCGTACCGTTTTTAATCCTGATACCGCCTTTGGAATATGCCGGATTCACAGGTCCCATTCCTCGTGACTCTGTGCTGTCCTGGATCGGCCTGACTATTTTTGCATTGGGCATTGCTCTGCAGTCCGCTGCCATGTGGCAGCTGAGATCATTTTACACAGTCAGGCTGGGGGTTCAGAAGGACCAGAAATTGGTCACTACCGGAATGTACAGCAGAATCCGCCACCCCGGATATTTCAGCTATCTTCTATCCATCGCAGGTATCGCCTTATCTTTGAGCAGCCTGGCTACATTGATCTTCATCATTCCAATTATACTTTTCCTTACCTCGCGGATTGCTAGTGAAGAAAAAATGCTGATCAGTGAATTTGGTGATTCATACAGAGAATATATGCTAAAGACCCGGCGCCTGATTCCATTCCTGTACTGATTGTAAATTTATTCCACGCTCCATGCTTCAAGCAGGGGTACGGTGAGGTATTCGTCGCTGTTAGATGTATACGAGTAAAGATATTCCGTTGTTCCCCAGACCGTAACTGACTGACCGTCGGTTACCATGGGCTCTCCCTCGGTCAGACGGTAATAAACCAGGACAATGTGAGCGCTGTCCTCAATACCCTGCTCATACATTAGAAAATCACAATAGTACTGATCATCCACATCGTAGACGAAGATATCAAAGACCGTACCTGTAATCGCTGCATGGACGCTTGTCTCTGTTTCGCATGCCTGGTATAAATCGTTGCCGGTGACCGGTACACTCTGGTCCTTGAATGCTCCGACTCTGGCATTTCGCGCATCGGGGGTCTCCTGGATGAATCCATAATTGAAACTGCCGGAAAAAATGACTTCGCCGTGGTGGTTATATAAAGTTCCCTGTCCATTGTGGTATGCATCTGTATAGGTTCCCTCATAGCGAAGTGAGCCATAGAGGTATTCCTTGCCTTCGCCGTTCAGATAGTCATCGCGGTACATGCCGGTTTCTGAATAACCGTCTTCCCACGTTGTCGTGCCCTGCCCGTTGAAATGACCGTCAACCCATTGACCGTCATAAACCCAGGCAACGCCGTCGCTGTCCGAACTCATAAAGGATCCGTAGCCATTCGGAAGATCGTTCACAAAGTCTCCCGTGTACAATCCTGAGAAATCCCCGAAATCAAATGACAGCACAATCTCCATGTCGACGACTGTGCCAACGGCAGCTGTAGTTACAGTTGCCGGCGCAGTCGGCTCGGGCGTAGGGGCAGCCGTCGTTTGAGAAGGAGTCGTATCCGCGGCTCCGCCTGCAGCGGAATCTGCATTTTCGATGAATTCATCGACATCGAAGTCTTCGGCATCTTCTCTTACATATATACCCATATTATCAACATCTATCTCATCATCTTCAATGACGAAGCCGTAATCAGAATCATCGACAGTGATAATACCTTCACTGTCTTCGCTGTCATATTCATATTCACCTTTACGGTCATCTTCGGCAGAGTAAATATAAACCGTGCCATTATCCTTGAATTTCAAGACTTCGGCGCGCTCTTCACTCGACCAGAGACCGGCAATCGAAGCTCTGTCATCTATCTTACTGTCATCAGAAGATTTGCCTGTCAGCCAGAAGCCGGCAAGGACAACAAATAATACAATTGCAGCGATAAGAACGATGCCGCCGATTATCAGGCCGATAACCAGCCCCTTCCGGCTCTTTTTCAAAGGTTTCTGACCTGCCCCCTGAGTTGCAGCCTGAATGGGAATAACAGGCACACCCTGTGACACACTTGCCTGTGAGCCCTGGACAGGGGTGTAATGCGCGGGCTGCGTGTGAATAACTTGAGACGAGACGGGGACTTGCGGTGTCGGGATGACCGGAGGCGTCAGAGGGACCTGCTGAGCCGGAACACTCTGCCCGGCCAGTGAAGATCCGCAGTTCACGCAAAAAGCGGCATTATCCGAATTATGGCGGCCACAATTTGTACAATACATAATTATGATCTCCTTTATATTATTAATGACATTGTATCATGCAGTTGGGATATAAAAAAAGGCACCATATCAGTGATATGGTGCCTTTGTTGGTGGAGATGAAGGGGATCGAACCCTTTACCTCTTGACTGCCAGTCAAGCGCTCTCCCAAATGAGCTACACCCCCAAAACAACATGCGTAGTTTATAACAAAAAGTGCATGGTTGTCAATGCTTTTTCATTTGCCCGTGATATTTCTTTCGAAAATCGGTCTTTCGCGAAGATGAATTAAAATTGGCAGATGTATTATATAATCCGACGGTCGTTCGCTCTGCCGCTGCTGCAAATGTTAACAGCGTAAGGCAATCTTCAGTCCGGCTGCCAAGACGCGGTGTATGCGGGGGACATTTGTTTTTATGAAATGGCGAAACTTTATGAATATTTCTTGCGCAAATCCGTAAAAACGACCAACACGAGTGAAAAATGAGGCAAAATCGAATGAAAAAGCGATAAACCGAAAAAAATTAATATCAATATTTTGTCATTAGCCGTATACATACTATTATTAATGATAATTATATTACAAAGATTGATCCGCGAAACGTTTTGCGAGAAAATAGGCTTGGCTGTAAGGGGAAACTTGTATTGTGCCATTCCGACATGTGCGAAACGGTTCGCTCTTGTGTCTTTTGTATAAAACGTCGACTCTGAAAAGATAACATATTTATGTGCTTGCTGTGTTCACAGGCCCGTTCTGTTCATTAATTGCATAAAAAAAGGGGCTTTGCGTATTGATTCCCCCGTCGAATTGTAGTAAACTGACACACATAAGCACCGGATAGCGAATTTCAGTCCATTGACTTATCAGCAAATACGGAGCGGGGAGACACGAAGCCGAGCAGATCCGATCATAGCCGATCACACCACGGAGCATAACAGCAGGACGGCAGGGAGAGGAATTCGGTTTTTTTTCTGCCAATTAAACATAACGTTTCGCTCTACCGTTTAAGACAAGGATTTGTATAACAAATATGTCGTGCCATTGGGAATACGGCTAGCAGAAACTGAGGCAGGCCGGGCAGCTGATCTGAATTCATCTGATACAGATCCGAATCATTCCCGCACTGAAGATTGGTCCTAAAACTGGACACACATAAACCTTTAAGTTTAAGAGGAGGCAAACACACATGAAGATGAAGAAGATCGTTGCACTGCTTCTCGCACTCGTGATGGTAGTTGGCGTTGTTGCTGCTTGCGGCGGCACTGCTAAGACAACCGAAGCCACGACTGCCGGAACAACAAAGGCCGACACCGCCGCAGAGACGACCGCTGCTGTTGTTGATGAGACAACCGCTGCAGTTGAGACCTCAACAGGCATCACACCTGATGATATCATCGCTCCTGCAACAGACGTAACGGATGAGGATACAACTCCTATCGTTATCTATTCATGGAACGAGGAATTCAAGGGACTGCTCGACAAGTATTATGTTGCTGAAAACCCTGATTTCAAGTATGACTATCAGGTAACAGAGAACACAACATATCAGACCAAGCTTGACGGCGTTCTTTCCACCGGCGACGGCGCTCCGGATATCTACCTCGTTGAGGCTGATTATGCGAAGAAGTACGTTAATTCCGAGAACTCCCTGAATATCAACGAGCTTGGTATTTCCAACTCCGAGCTTGCTGATCAGTATGCTTACACATATAACTTCATGCTCAGTGATGACGGTGCCGTTAAGGCCCTTTCATGGCAGGCATGCCCGGCCGGCGTATTCTACAACCGTTCAATCGCCAAAGAATACCTTGGAACAGACGATCCTGCAACAGTAGGAGAGAGCTTTGCTTCATGGGACGCTTTCATGGCTATGGCTACAAAGATCAACGAAGATTCCAAGGGAACAGTTAAAGCTATCTCCGGTTTCGATGATCTCTGGCGTTCATTCCAGAACAGCCGTACAACAGGATGGCTTGTTGATGGTAAGATCACAATTGATCCGATGATCGAGAACTATTTCGACTATGCAAAAGAACTCTACACCGGAGATCTTACTTTCAAGACCGCACAATGGAATGCTGACTGGACATCCAATATGTCCAATGGTTCTGTACTTTCATACTGGGGACCGATGTGGCTCTTAAACTTCTGCATGGGCTTCGGATATGAGGATGACGGCACAACCATTAAGGCTGATGCCAACCCTACTACCGGCGATTGGGCTTTCTGCCCGGCTCCTGTTGCTTACTTCTGGGGCGGCACATGGATCACAGCTTCCAAGTATGACAACAACAAAGCAACCTCTGCCGACATTATGCGCTTCTTCACAATCGAGACCGAATCAATGGATAAATTGGCTCAGGCCGGCGAATTCGTTAACAACGTATCAGTTATGACCGCTATCGGCGAAAATCCTGATTTCAAAGTTGCTTACCTTGGCGGACAGAACCCGATCTCACTGCTCCTCGGCGCAGCAACAAAGATTGATGTTTCTGCCATCACCGGTGACGATCAGGCAATCAATGTTATTTTTGCTTCAACTGTAAATGCTTATGTTAATGGTGAAATTGCTTCTGTTGCTGATGCTGAGCAGGCATTCATTGCAGATTGCGCAGACGCTGGAATCGGAGCTTAATGTCATAACCCGTATTTGTCTTAACGGACATTAAATCAAGTCTTGATGTGCGGGGCAGGGCGAATACCCTGTCCCGCATTTCTGTTAAGATATATGCGGAGCACTGCCAAAATGAAGTAAATGGAGCGTGAAGAAGATGGCAAGAGGCACAACGAAAAAATCGTCGGGCCGGAGAAAAAATATAAGTTACGCAAGATTCGGATACTATTTCATCATTCCGTTTTTTGCTGTCTACTTAATATTCTCTTTAACCCCTTTAATCAGTACTTTCTGGTACAGTTCAACAAACGTAGGCTCAAACAATTCGAAATTTTTCGGGTTTTCCCAAACAGAAGTCTATTATGATCAGTTTCTTGACCTGAAGACTCTTTACTCTAAGGATTTCGAGAAGGATGTCGGTATTTCAACGAAAGAATACAGTAAAGTAAAAGCGTATTTTTCCCTGCAGAAATTGATTAAGGAACAAAATCCCTTCAATGAAGCAGGAATGGAAGCAATAGCAAGTCTGTCCGACCTTTCGGAGACAACGAAAGTAAGTATGCAGACTTATATGTCAACCAAGGATCCGGCAGCAATTGATGCCGCCGCTCTCAAGGAACTTGAAGCTTACCGCAAAGATTTCAGTTCTCTGGATATGAATATAATCAACGAACTTCCGGCTATCATTGCTGCTGTTGATTCCGTCAGGAATGCTGTGGTTACAGAACCTGCCACAGCTGCAGCGGAAGAAACAACAACACCTGAAGAGGATATCATTGTGATGATACCCGCAGTCATTGACGAGATCAATGCTCTGAAGGCTGCCGGAACAACGCCTGAAAATACGACTGCTGTCATGGCGGTTGAATACTATGCCGCCAAGCTCAATGGAGGGAATGCTCCGGGCGATGCATTTGATTATCTGACGAGATATTATAAGTCAGTAGCTGACACGACTGTTTCAGTCCATGATTATGGATTTTACACAACGACAGTCGGACTTGTTAAGGCAGCTGCCATCACGACTGATTTTACCGCCGATGTGAAAGCACTCCTGGCAGCTAATGACTGGCTGTCGACTATCAATTCCTTAACAAGTATCTCCTCGCTGCAGTCTTACGCTGACGCAAAGGCCGACCTGCACAGTGAACAGCTGTACTCGGATCTTAAGGCATTAAGCGATGCCGGTATTATTAGCGGCGTAGATCTTGTTGAAATGGACGGAAGTCTTGTTGTTGATCCTGATAACGGGATACTCAGCAACCTTCGGACTCTGATTGACACAAATTACCAGTCGGATCCGTCTCAGATAAAAGCGGTTGCGCACATACGCAACCTGCTGAACTACATGAATGATAAGACGTACAGAGCTGTACTTGCAAATGTCGCTGAAATTAAAAACGCAGGCGGGGTCGATTCATTCATGAATTTTACGGGGATACGTGATCCTGACACGGAGATGTACCTCAAATTCAAGAGCACAGTCGGTCTGACCGAAGCCTTAAGTTTAACCGTATATGAGAACCTGGATGCATCACGAAAAGCAAAAAACGTCGCAGCTGCAGAGAAATCCCTGGCAGAATATGAAGCAAAACTGCCGGATGCACAGGCAGCCTATGATGCGATTCTGGGAAGCGGTGATGCTGAGGCGATTAATGACGCCAAAGAAGAACTCGCCTCCGTTAATGTCGGCATTCGTGCAGCCAATGAAGAGATCAAGAGTCCGTCAGGCATCTTTACGGTTTCGGATTCTAAATCGAGCTTTATCTTTGTTGGGCTCGACAATTATAAATCGATTTTCACAGATACAACACGTTTCAATAAAGTTTCCGGAGACCTTCTGACAACTGTCACCATGTGGCTGATGAACTTCATACCGCAGATACTTCTGGCATTGCTGCTTGCAGCATGGATGACGGATAATCGTCTTCACCTGAAGGGGCTTACGGCCATGAAGGCCTTGATTTACCTGCCCAATATCATGACTTCGGCTGCGATCGCTATTTTCTTCTACAGAGCATTCCAATTCAGCACAAATCCGGCTGCGAAGTCAATGGCACAGCAGATTCTCATGCTTTTCGGAAATGCTGAAGGCTACAACTTTTTTTCAGAACCATGGGCAGCCAGAACTATCGTTGCTTTCATCAACTTCTGGATGTGGTATGGAAATACGATGGTTATCCTGATTGCCGGTATTTCAAGTGTCAGTATTTCACTCTTCGAGTCAGCGCAGATTGACGGCGCTTCAAGCGGACAGGTTTTCAAAAAGATTACACTGCCTTTGATCCGTCCCATCATGCTGTATACACTCGTTAACTCTCTGATCGGCGGACTGCAGATGTTTGATATCCCCAAGCTTTTGGCAAACGGTGAACCGACCATTATGTTCAGGGGTACAAAACTCAAAGCTACCGAAACGATCCTGATGTATATACAGGATCAGGCTTTCGGACCTAAGTCCAACCATCAGATTGGTGTTGCTGCCGCCGTATCGGTTATCCTTTTTATCATCACATCAATCTTCAGTGCGCTTCTTTTCTATCTCATGAGGGACAAAGAAGCATCACGATTAAGAAAACTAGTAAAAAGGGGAGGTGCTGTTAAATGAGCAAGAAAAAGGAGTATCAGTTTAAGAGCCTTTCCGCTTCTTTACGAGCACGATCTGTAATGATTTATGCAGTGGTCGGATTCCTCGCCCTGTTATCCATTTTCCCGTTCTACTATATGTTCATGAACTCAACCTGGACCAACTTTGAAATCATGAGTAAACTGCGTCTTTATCCCGGCAGCATCAGGCAGCTTGCAGTTAACATCGGCAAGTTAAGCGGCCGTACGGAATTCAGTTTCCCGATCGGTTTCAAGAACAGCCTGATCGTATCTACAGCGGCAACAGTATTGTCTGTATATTTCTCAGCACTTACTGCGTATGGAATCAAAGTCTACAATTTTAAGCTTCGTAATGCAGCCTTCTTATTTATCATGTTGGTTCTCATGGTTCCGAGTCAGGTTTCCATAACCGGCTTTATCAAGCTGATCACTCAGATGAATCTGATGGGTACCAAATGGCCACTGATTATTCCGGCTATTGCTGCTCCTGCCACTGTTTTCTTTATCAAGCAGTATCTGGATTCATCACTGTCCCTGGAAATCATTGAGGCATCACGGATCGACGGAGCTTCTGAATTCTACACCTTTAACCGTATCTGCCTTCCGATCATGATACCGGCCCTTGCAACAATGGCGATATTTGGATTCATCGGAAGCTGGAACAATTACTTTACTCCTGCCCTCGTACTAAGCAAGATGCAGGATAAGACACTTCCCCTTATGGTTGCCCAGCTCTTTGGAGACCGATTCACGGATTACGGACAGATCTATACCGGCCTTTCCATGGCTGTTCTGCCCCTGATCGTTGTCTTTGCATTCCTTCAGCGATACATCATTCAAGGTGTATCAGCCGGTTCTGTCAAAGAATAAAACTGCCACTTTTCGCGCTCAATAATTCTTCCCGGGAAGAGGACCATTTGCATTATGCCATTTGTGGATTGGTCCTCTTTCCCAGGACGGGCGGTATGTATGACTAAAAGCCCACTAAAAATATTTATGCAGGAAACGATAAAACAGAGATAATTCTGCCCACAAAGCGAAACGTTTCGTGATGCAAACAGGCCTGTCTTGGCATCGAGAATTCATGTTTTTTCTAATAATGATCGGAGGCACATTTTATGCAGTTTGGACACTTTGATGATCAAAACCGCGAATACGTGATTGAGACACCAGAGACTCCTTTTCCCTGGATTAACTATCTTGGAAGCGAGGATTTTTTTGGACTCATTTCAAATACGGGCGGCGGATACAATTTCTATAAGGATGCCCGTATGCGCCGAATCACGCGCTTCCGTTACAATAATATCCCGGTCGATGACGGTGGTCGGTATTTTTATATAAACGATGGTCAGGATGTATGGAATCCCGGATATAAGCCCTGCAAGACACCGCTTGATTCTTATGAATGCAGGCACGGTATGGGTTACACCAGAATCACTTCCTCCAAAAACGGCATCCGTGCTGAACAGCTGGCCTTTGTCCCTCTTGGATATAAAGGTGAGATTAACCGGATTACGCTCGAAAACACGACAAATGAAGAAAAGAATCTGAAGGTTTTTTCGCTCCGTGAATGGTGTCTTTGGGATGCACTCGATGACATGCTGAATTTTCAGCGCAATTTCTCAACCGGCCAGGTTGAGGTACAGGGCAGCACCATCTATCACAAAACAGAATACCGCGAGAGAAGGAATCATTATGCATTCTTCTCCGTTAATCAGGATATTTCAGGCTTTGACACACAGCTCGAAGACTTTTTGGGTCAATATAATGGCTTTGACAGACCGCAGGCTGTCTTTACCGGCTGCGGCTCGAAGAATACCGTTGCTGACGGATGGCAGGTTTGTGCCAGTCACAGCCTGGATGTTACGCTTTCGCCCGGTCAAAAAAAATCACTGATCTTCATTCTGGGTTATGTCGAGCTTGATGAAAAAGACAAATGGGAAGCTCCGAATATTATCAACAAGTCGCCGGCAAAAGAGATGATCGCTCAATTTACAACGGATGAACAGGTTGATAATGCCCTTGCAGCTCTTCGTGCGAATTGGGACAGGCTGCTGTCCATCTACAATATAGACATCGCGGATGATAAAACCTCGCGCATGGTCAATATCTGGAATCCATACCAGTGTATGGTCACATTCAATATGAGCCGATCGGCATCATATTTTGAGTCTGGTGTGGGAAGAGGTCTTGGTTTCAGGGACTCTTCGCAGGATCTTCTGGGCTTTGTCCATCAGATACCGGAGCGTGCCCGGGAGCGGATTCTTGATATTGCAGCCACTCAATTCCGGGATGGCGGCTGTTATCATCAGTATCAGCCCCTGACGAAGAAGGGCAACAACGATATTGGCGGAGGATTCAACGATGACCCTCTCTGGCTTATTGCCGGAACAGCCGCATATATTAAAGAAACCGGTGACTTTGGCATTCTTGACGAATTAACGGCATACGACTGCAATCCCGATGACTGCGCACCTCTTCTTGAACACCTTGCAGCATCGTTCAATCATGTTGTAAACAATAAGGGACCTCACGGTCTTCCGCTCATCGGACGTGCTGACTGGAATGACTGCCTGAACCTGAATTGCCATTCAACCACACCCGGAGAATCCTTCCAGACCTTTGGGACCGCGGACGGGCGTGTTGCGGAGTCCGTGCTGATTGCCGGAATGTTCGTTTCGATCGGACCTGAGCTTGTGGAGCTTTATAAGAGAACCGGACATGATGTGCAGGCCGCAGCTGCACAATCAGAAATCGATGCGATGCGTGATGCAGTTCTCGAACATGGATATGACGGTGAATGGTTTCTCCGTGCGTATGATGCGTTCGGTGCCAAAGTTGGTTCAAAAGAGTGCACGGAAGGGAAGATCTTCATCGAATCCCAGGGCTACTGTGTTATGGCAGGCATTGGTATTGAAGATGGAAAAGCCCGGAAAGCGCTTGAATCAGTCGAGAATATTCTAGAATGCGAACACGGCATTGTCATTCACCAGCCTGCCTTTACTACTTACCAGTCCAATCTGGGTGAGTGCACATCATATCCGCCGGGATACAAAGAAAATGCAGGTATTTTCTGCCACAATAACCCGTGGATTATGATTGCGGAAACAAAACTTGGGCACGGAACGCGGGCCTTCGATCTATACAAAAAAATCTGTCCGGCTTATCGTGAAAGCATTAGTGAAATTCACAGGAACGAACCCTATGTCTATTCACAGATGATTGCCGGCAAGGATGCAGCCCGGATGGGAGAGGCGAAAAACTCCTGGCTGACAGGGACTGCTGCCTGGAATTTTGTTGCTATATCACAGGCCATTCTTGGCATTAAGCCTGAATATGACGGTCTGCGCGTCGATCCCTGTATCCCTGCCGAATGGGAAGGATATACAGTGTCACGAGTATACCGCGGAATTACTTACATCATTAAGATTTCTAATCCGAACCATGTCCAGCAAGGCATTTCATCGATCCTTGTAGATGGGAATATCCTTGAAGGCAGTGTTCTTCCCTTATTCGAAGCCGGCTCAAGACATGAAGTTGAAGTTGTGCTCGGATCGTTTTAATTTACAGTTTGACGGATTCCCCGATCCATCTTACCGGTTGCGGCAGGATTCCGTGAAGGAATCCTGCCGCAATATTTATTATCAGGAGGTTTGGTTCTATGAGAAAAGGAATACTTAAATCGTGTATAGCCACAATGATTCTAACAGGCTTTTGTCTGTCGATGGTGATTGTACAGACAGCCTGCGCGAATGTTCTGCCGAAAGAAGAGTCAGCGCTGGCCGTACCGCTTGTCACGCCGGCAGCCATAAAATATAAGACACAGCCTGCAGCTCTTTCTTCTATCAGCAACGCTGTGCTGTTAAGCGGGACTGTGTTTCCTCTGACGCAGCAGAACCTTTTTTTCACTTATGAGCAGGGCCGGCTGCAGGAAATGCTGGCCCAGACCGGTGATGTTGTTGCTGCGGGCGATGTACTGGCAACGATTGATACAGAGGAACTGGACAGGCAGATATCGCTTGTGAAGCTTGACGTAGAGCGGGCGTGGATATATTACAGTGCCGCTGCCGAGGGCTCGGTAGAAAAAAGCCTGGCGTCGGTTGAACTCCAAAAGCAGAAAATTATACGTGACGCCCTTCTGGACCAGAAGGAGGGATCAACCATTGTTGCACCGTTTGACGGTCTTGTCACCTATACCGACAAGACTGCCGTCGGCGAGCTTGTTCACGGATACCAGACAATGATAACGATTGCAGATCCGTCAACACTGATGGTTGTCACGGAAGATGCGGCAGCGACAGGTCTCTGTGTCGGCGGAACCGCGGAGGTATCCTTCAAACAGCAGACCGCACCAGTTACGGTAATCGAGACACCGACAACCATTGATCCTGATGCAGCATCCGCCCAAAGGGCCTATCTTGCCTTTACCGGTGCGATTCCCGAGGTTATGAAAAGCGGATCTAAGGTCTCCATCAACTATGTAACAGAAGAGAAGGATGGTGTTATTGTACTGGCCAAGAAATACGTAATTGCGGCAAATAACAGAAAATATGTCAATGTCCTTGAGGACGGCCTGCGAGTCGAAAAAGACGTTGTCGTCGGAATCAGTAATGAAACAGACGTTGAAATCGTGTCAGGGTTGGCCGTAGGCGATCTTGTCATCTTGAATTAACAGGGGGCAGGAACTGTGTTTTCATTTGTAATTCAGAAAATCAAGAGTAATCTGTGGAAAGTGCTCTGCCTGCTCTTGGGCTGTATTCTTGTTGTAGGCATGTTTGCCGCAATTCCAATATATACAAAAGGCATTTTGCAGAGAATGTTCATTAAGCAGCTTGATAACCGGCAGACACAGGAACAGATTTATTCCGGGTACTATGCCTTCGAAAAAACATACAGATACAGTACCGACACCAGTGACGATGTCAAAGCAAGATACCTGGGTACATTTACCTCTATGGACAAAATCCGTGCCCGGCGTGAAAGCGTATTATCTGCCATGCCCTACAAGGCAGAGTCTTCCGTAGAAAAGATTATGCTTGCTAATATTTTTTATGACCGGCCGACCGAGGATGAAACGATTGTTCAGTCTGTGTCAGTAGGCGCTATGTCGGGTCTTGATCAACAAGTGAAGATTATTGCCGGCCGCATGTTCGCACCCGCGGCGAATCCGAATGAATACGAGGCAGTCATTACGGAAAAAGCAATGCAGCAGAAGGGTTATGTCCTCGGACAGGAAATTCAGCTCAAGACAGACTTGTACACCAAAACAGAGCTTGATATTTTTAAAGTCCGCATTGTCGGTGTTGTTGCACCCTCGGATCTTTCCGATCCGTACTGGTATTCTTCAATTGACCAGTTCGACGCCGGAATTATTATGGATTTTGATTCCCTGATCAAAGAAGCGAAGGTTAATCTCCCGCGCAATTTAGTCAGTTATTCAACCTGGAGTATTTTCGATTATTATGGGTTCTCTTTCTCTGATTCCGGGAAGGTACTCTCGATTTATAATGATTCCGTCACCTGGATTAAGGCGAATGACAGGAACGTGGAAATGACCTGTACTTTCTCTGATGTAATGCAGAATTACCCGCAGTACAAAGCGGAGCTTGAGACGTCCCTGCGTATTTTGTTTGTGCCGATTATCCTTATGCTTGCGTTTTATATTTATATGGTGTCGCAGCTGATGGTCACAACCGATAAGACAAGCATTTCCGTTATGGAGAGCCGCGGTGCCGGCAAAGGTCGGATCGTCCTCATGTACCTTATCGAATACGGTCTTCTGGCCGGCATCTCTTTTGTAACCGGTCCGCTTCTGGGTCTGCTGATGTGCCGCATTCTTGGTTCATCCAACGGCTTCCTTACATTTGTCGGGCGAACGGCACTGCCTGTATCAATAAGCCTGAGGGCACTTGCATATTCAGGTCTGGCACTTCTGTTCTTTATACTCGTTACGCTGATTCCTGTGTTCATTCTCGCGCGAAAAGGAATCGTGGAGACAAAGCGCACCGTATCTCGAAGATCAAAGGCTCCGATCTGGCAGCGTAACTTTTTTGATTTTGTCCTGCTTGGGATTTCGATTTATGTATATCTTCAAATGCAGGCTTCGCTGGCAGACGAGACGACCTTTGTCAGCCAGAATAATTCACTTTTATTCCTGGCCTCGACGCTGTTCATTTTGGGCGCCGGCATGTTCTTTCTCAGGCTATATCCGCTGTTTATCCGTTTTGTATATTTTCTCGGCCGCAAAAAATGGTCGCCCGTTCTGTATACCTCTTTTTTACAGGTCAGCCGGACCGATGGACGCGAGCAGTTTCTTATGCTCTTTATTGTGCTTGCCCTATCCGTAGGTATTTTTAATGCCAATGCGGCCCGTACGATTAATCAGAATGCGGAGGACGAAGTGTCTGAATCAGTCGGCACAGATCTTGTTATCAGGGAGGACTGGGTCGAATATGGCTCGGACGGCTCTGCGATCACATCCATGAACCCTACACTGGATGCTGCAGCAACTAAATCAATTCACTTTGAAGAGCCTTCGCTTGAACGGTTCCTGAAAATGGACGGAGTCGAAAATGCAGCGCGTGTCCTGAGGGCCCGTGATACCAACAAGCTTTCGTTTTTGGATAAAAGGGTCACCAGTATCACAATCATGGCTGTTGAACCCTATGAATACGGGCAGGTCGTATGGTCCCGGGATGATATCCTGCCTTTTCCGATCAATTCTTACCTTAATGCAATGACGCAGAATCCGGGCTTTGCCGTCATTTCAAAAAAAATAGCAGATTCAATCGGCGCGAAAGCCGGGGATGATCTTTCCTTTTCGGTAAACAGCGGCGGGGAACTGCCCGTTACCGTGCTGGCTGTAGTTGATTACTGGCCGGGTCTCCCTGCAACGTATCTGACCGATGAGAACAATCTTGTATACAACAGTTTTATGGTAATGAACCTGGATTATTACCTTGCCAAAAACCCGATACAGCCTTACGAAGTATGGATCAGCAAGGCAGCCGGGGCGCCGGACCAGGCCATCTACGACCAGGTTACAACAACAAATATTGTAGTTGAGTCGATTCAGTCAGCGGCGCAGAGCATCACGGCAGTCAAGAACGACCCGCAGCTACAGGGCTTAAACGGCGCACTGAGTCTTGGCTTTATCGTATCGATGCTGATCTGTGCGGTCGGATTCCTGATTTACTGGATCGTATCCATTCAGGGCCGTATCCTGCAGTTCGGAATCTATCGGGCTATGGGTATGAGTAAAAAATCCGTACTGGGAATTATTGGAGCAGAGCAGATTTTGATTTCCGGTGTTTCCATTGCAGCCGGCGTGCTGATCGGCGATGCAGCGTCTACTCTGTATATGCCGCTTTTCAAAATCCTGAATCGGACGGACGGCAGTTCAATTCCCTATAAAATCATAACCCTTGCGTCCGATTATTTGAAAATTTATGCCATTTTAGGTTTTATCCTGGTGATATGTTTTGCCGTTCTTTCGAGAATTATGCTGCGTATCCGTATTGACCAGGCTGTCAAACTTGGTGAAGAGTAAGGAGGTAAGTCAGATGGCGGAATTAATTCGGGTTGTCGGCCTGAGCCGGAGTTTTGGCTCGGGAACCAGGAAGATTGATGTTCTCAAGAATATCGAAATTTCGATAGATGAAGGAAAACTCACAATACTTCGCGGGCGTTCGGGATCGGGGAAAACAACTCTCCTCAATCTTTTAAGCGCACTTGATTACCCTACGGCCGGGGAAATTTTTCTTGGCGATGAGGACATTACCAAATTCACGGACCGAAAAAGAGATGAGCTGCGCCGAACCAGGTATGCCTTTGTTTTTCAGTCTGTTGCCCTGATCAGCAACATGACAGCGTATGAGAACGTTGATTTTGCACTTCGAGTCTCCGGATACCCGCACAGAGAGCGCGACAAAAGAGTCCTTGCTGTCCTTGATCTGGTGGGACTCGGCCGGCGAATGAAGCACCGCGTGCAGGAATTGTCGGGCGGCGAGCAGCAGCGAGTGGCAATAGCCAGGGCTATTGCTGTCAGGCCAAGTGTTATTTTTGCCGATGAACCGACTGCCGAACTTGATACTGCCATGGGCGAACAGATTATGTATCTTTTCAAAAAACTGGTGGAAACCGAGAAAATAACAGTTGTAATGACGACGCATGATCCGCATCTGATGAAGTGCGCAGACGTGGTTTATCAGCTCGAAGACGGGGTGGTGATTACATGATCGATTGTGAGAACCTGGTTAAGATCTATAAGACCAGGGAATTTGAGGTTCTTGCCCTGCAGGGCCTGGACCTGACCGTCGAGGATGGGGAGCTGATGGCAATCATCGGCAACAGCGGAAGCGGTAAATCAACGCTGCTGAATATGCTAGGAGGACTTGACCGGCCGACAGCAGGAAAACTCCTGGTAGACGGCAAAGACCTTCTGAAAGCATCGGCAGGAGATCTTGTCGAATACAAACGCCATACGGTTGGTTTTGTGTGGCAGAATAACGGCCGTAACCTGATCCCGTACCTGACAGCCCTTCAGAATATCGAACTTCCGATGGTTTTTTCTGCTGCCGCCAACCGCAGGGCAAGGGCTCTCGAGCTTTTGGATCAGGTGGGCCTGTCCAACCGGAAAAACTCGCGTCTCCAGGAACTCTCCGGAGGTGAACAGCAGCGTATTGCGATTGCGATAGCTCTGTCAAATAAGCCTCGCCTTCTCCTGGCAGATGAGCCGACCGGCTCGGTTGACACCAAAACCGCTTCGGATATTATGTCTATTTTCAGGCGTCTCCAGCGTGAACAGAACCAGACGATCGTTATCGTCACGCATGATATGCAGCTTTCAAGGCTGGTAAGCCGTGTTGCCGCAATACGGGAAGGTAAAACGAGCAGTGAATACCGCTCTATTCAGAAGCCCATGCTTCGTCCCGCATCTTTGCTCGGCCAATATGCCGGTGACGGAGTCGCCGAATGTGAAGGTACCGTTATTGAAGAAGGATTCGAAGCGTCTGCCTCTGCCTGTGTAATGCCGACAGCGGACTGGGCAAGTACTCCGGATGATTCAAGATTCGGGCATGCGTCCCATCAGGAGCTGGCCGTAATAGATAAGGCAGGCCGCCTTCAGATCCCGCACGAATACTTGAAAACAATCGGGATAACCGGCAAAGGAATGCTTCGGGTCGAACTTGCTGACGGCAAAATTATTTTAAGTACTCCGGAGGACATCCGTCTCTGAAGACATAATTACTTTTCGATGCAGTCAGGTAAATACGTTATAATGGGAGGATAAGGAATAACCGCGGTTAGCAGCCCAAGAGGAGATGACTTACGTGTCTGAAGCAGAATGCAATATTGAACCCGTCCCAAGAAAAAGAGTTCTGGTCGCGATGAGCGGCGGTGTGGACAGCTCGGTCGCCGCGCTGATTTTAAAGAAGCAGGGTTATGATGTCACAGGCGCGACACTGCAGATATGGCCGGATGAGCCTGACGAAGAGCTTCGCGCCGATGTCGGCTGCTGTTCGCTCTCCGCGGTTGACGATGCCAGACGCGTCGCAGCAGCTCTGGATATACCGTATTACGTGCTTAATTTCAAAATGCTTTTTGACAGCGAAGTGATCGAACCTTTTGTACAGGAATATCTGCGCGGACGCACACCGAACCCGTGCATCACATGCAACTGGAAAATTAAGTTCGAAGCCATGCTCGAAAAGGCGCTGGCTCTCGGCTTTGACTATCTGGCAACCGGTCATTATGCCAGGATCCGCTTTTCAAAAGAGACTTGTGAGTATAAGCTTCTGACAGATCCGGCAAATACAAAAGACCAGA
>DIEQ01000037.1 GCA_002418705.1 Mageeibacillus sp. UBA5770
CGCCGCGGATGATCATGTCCTTGATACGTCCGGTGATTTTGAAATTACCTTCCGGTGTACGAAGCGCGAGATCGCCCGTATGCAGCCAGCCGTCTTCATCAATGGCAGCACGCGTGGCTTCCGGCATCTTATAGTAGCCCTTCATGATGTTGTAACCGCGTGCGACAAACTCACCGGGAACATTGTCAGGGAGAACCTCATTGGTCGCAGGGTCAACGATACGGCACTCCACGCCGGGAAGCGGGCGTCCGACAGTTCCGACACGGACCTCAAGCGGATCTCCCACACGGCTCTGCGTGCATCCGGGCGAACTCTCTGTCTGCCCGAAGACAATCGTAATGTCATTCATATTCATCTTTTCAACTACAGCTTCCATAACAGGAATCGGACAGGGCGATCCTGCCATTATTCCCGTACGCATATAGGAGAAATCCGTCTTCTCAAAATCGGCATGTTCCAGAAGAGCAATAAACATGGTCGGAACACCGTTCATGGCTGTGATTTTACGCTCATTAATAGCATTCAGGCACTTTGCAGGACTGAATACTTCAACCGGAACCATCGTAGATCCATGTGTAATGGATGCAGTCATGGAAAGAACCATGCCGAAACAGTGAAACATGGGAACCTGAATGAGGAATCTGTCCGCAGTAGTTAAATCCATACAGTCACCGATGCATTTTCCATTATTCACAACATTATAGTGAGTAAGCATGACTCCCTTGGGAAAGCCTGTCGTTCCGGAAGTATACTGCATGTTCACGACTTCATCCTTATCGAGGGTATCCTGCAGGTCACGGACAGCATTCTCAGGAATAAGGGATGAAAGCGACATGGCATCCTCCCAGAAAAAAAAGCCGGGCTGACGGGAATCAATCGTAATGACATTCTTAAGCTTCGGAAGACGCGAACTGCAAAGGCTGCCCGGCTCCGAACCGGCCAGTTCGGGGCAGATCTCATTGATGATCTGAACATAATCCGAATCCTTATAGCCGTCGATCATAACAAGTGTATGTGTATCCGACTGATGCAGAAGATACTCCGCCTCATGGATTTTGTAGGATGAATTCACGGTTACAAGAACCGCACCAATACGGACGGCTCCCCAGAAAGTAAGAAACCATTGGGGATAATTGGTAGCCCAGATAGCGACATGATCTCCCTTTTTGACACCCATAGCAAGGAACATCCGTGCTGTTTTATCGACTTCATACAGAAACTGACTATATGTACGTGTATAGTCACAAGTCGTATAGGCAAAGGCACATTGATCCGGGAATGTATCAGCCACCTTCTGCAGAAGCTGTCCGAATGTCAGATCGATCATCGTATCCTTTTCAAATATACGCCTGCCATCTTCAGGGCGGATAAAGATCCCCTTCGAGGAGATATCAGCTGATTCTTCCTGTTCCTGTGCAAGTTCCGGTCGGGCCGTTTCTCCCGCAGGCAATGTTGTCGGAACAGCGCAGACAGAGGCAGTCTCCCACATTCGGAGGTATGTAACAAACTGCGGGAAGACGACAGCCGCATCTTCTAGCTCGGACGACCAGCGTTTGACCCATTCCAGGGATACAAAACCGTCAAACCCCTTCTCCTTGAGAAGCTCAAGCGCAGGGATGATCGGAAGATTTCCGCTTCCAAGCATCCGGTACTGTGACCGGCCTGAATCGTCAACAATCGAATCCTTGAGGTGGACATATTGAATCAGTCCGTCGAGATTCTTCCATGTGGTCTCCGGTGATTCCCCGAAATATCGGTAAGGGTGATGGACATCCCATAAAGCGGCAACAAATGGACTTGCGACTTCGTCGAGAAGCTTTCTCAGGCGTCTCGTGTCTGCATATACACCATTGGTCTCCACCAGCAGCGTGACATTCTTTGCACCGGCGTCGACAGCAAGTCTCTTAAGCAGGCCGGCAACGGCCGTGTCGTCTACTTCACCCTCCGGAGCAGGATGTGCATCTGCCAGAACGCGTACAAAAGGGGCGCCGACTTTAGCGGCGAGAGCGATATATTCATTAATCTCCGAAGGCGCCGCTGCAGCACCGTCCGCCGATGCAAGCACACAGTTAGATGAGAAGCACGAAATAGAAAGCTTGAGCCGCTCCAGCATTTCAACGGTATGGTCGATCTCTTCAGGCAAAAAGGGCTTGGCGCGTGCGGCCATGATCTCTTCGCCGAGACCTCTGATTTCTATTCCGGAAAAGCCTAGATCGTAGGCCATTGTGTAAATTTCTGTCCATGTCCATTCCGGACAGCCGAGCGTGGAAAAAGCTAGCTTCATTGTCATAAACGATACCCTCCGGAAAAATGAAGTTTATTTGCATCAGCTTAATATGAATACTGCAAGAATATATGAAAACTCGCTGTAAATCAAACTACTTTCGCAACTTTCCATTGTCTAAAACGAACAAATAATCAGTCGCGCGATACATACCGGATGAAATCGGGGATAATATCTATTCAAAATGAATTATTCTATTTTGCCTGTTCAAATTTCCCGCACAGGGAAAGGATATAGTCGCTCTTCACAAGCTTGCTTCCCATCTCTGAAAAGGATGCATATCCATAGTAAATTCCAGCGAGTCCGCCGGCAATCGCAGCGACTGTATCTGTGTCTTCCCCGAGGTTAACAGCCTTCAGGATACATTCCCGATACGACGATGTGTTAAGAAGACACCAAAATGCTGCCTCGATTGAGTCTACGACATAACCGCTGCTCTGAATCTGACTGCGCGAAAGCATTGTAAAGCTGTCGATATGCAGAAGGCGCCCAAAGTACTTTGTCTCGGCAGACATCTTCGGCAGGCCGCTGTAGTATTTGACCGTTTCTTCGATGCTGCCCGATATGGCATCTTTTACAGGCTCCCCGGCAATCAGACGGACGGCCGCTGCTATATAAATACCGCAGGCAATCAGGCTTCGCGGATGTCTGTGCGTAAGCCCGGAAACCTTGTGCACAATCTCCAGGGCATCATCACAGACAACGTCAGTTTCGTATTTTTTATATAAAAAGAATGCACACGGGAGAATACGCATGAGGGATCCGTTGCCGTTATCCATTTCCTGGTCCCCTCCACAGAGGAGGGGGGCAACTCCGAGCTTATATTTAAAAAGCGCATTCGTCGTTGTACGGCCCATGTCAAATGCCGAACCGTGAGGAGTATAGGCGCCTGTATCGCCCCACTGCTGGAACTTCTCCATGATGTCGGCATAATTGAGTCCTTTGCTCAGGCTGTCCAGCAGACACAGCGTCATGCTGGTATCATCAGACCAGGTTCCCATCGGCTGCTCAAATGTCCCGTATTCACGAAAATCAACAACCGGATCACGGTCAATCAACTCCCTGCTTCTAAATTCAACAGGGATACCCATGGCATCGCCCACAGCCAGCCCCATAATCCCTGAAGTAACATAGGAATCCTTCTTATTGTACGTATCCCGATCGACCATCCTTGTCATCTCATTAGCTCCTTTGCAATTATTCTTAAGTTGTATCTGAATTAACCTAAATTATCCTCGTTCCTTTGTCCCAATTATGGTCCAATTCGATAAATTCGCCGTCCCACGTCCCCCGAACATATTGAAAATCACAAAATCAAGCATTTTATAAGAAAATACATATGAAAAAGCCACCCGCTGCATATTTTCAGGATGGCCTTTTCAACCAATGTCATTACAAGGAGCGGTGCTGCTTATTAAAAATATAAAAAACCGGCCTTGGATAGGTCGGTTACGCTATTTGCTCCTGTCTGGCCGAAGCGTCCAAATATAGCCAGACAATCATAACATCCGATATTCATTGTTGTGTGTTGAAGTGAGCGTTATTCACTGTTTAAAAAAGTCGGGAATTATCAAATATCTATAACTTATATTACCACATTCTCTTTGATAACGAAAGGCGGTTCAACAAGAATATACGGAATAAGGCGAGCAAATAAATGACATCTTCCACATGATTATAATGCCATTTATAACTTCGCTGTCAGGCAGGGAACGATTTCATGGCGCGCACGGACCGGGAAGGCTGAAGGCATATACCGCGATTATGCTCTTCAAGCTTCTATCTTCGGTTCAGACAGACATTATCTGCCGAACAGTCCTTTCTTCTCTTCGATGGAAGTAACGGTATAGCCCGCCTCTTCAACTGCCCCTTTGAGAACATCATCGGTTACTGAACCATCCGTTTCAACTGTCGCTGTTTTCTTTTTAAGATCGACTTTGGCCTTCACGCCCGCAACGGCATTTAGCGCTTTTTCTACACGGGCCTGGCAATGACCACAAGTCATTCCTTCAACTTGAATTATCTTTTTCATATCTAATTCTCCTATTCATTTAAAAATGACACTATACCCACGACGGGTATAGTGTCATTCTGCGAGTCTTTTTGATTTCTGTCAATTGTACTGTTCAATATTTTTCTGAATCGGGTACATCGGGTGTTATTTTTCTGTCTTTTTCAGCCTGACTTTTTCAAGCCGGTCCATTTTCAGGCGTGATGTAAATATTGTCGTCTCTGCCACAACTACACCGCTTAATGCAAAGAGTGCGACAAGGTTCGGGAACGCCATCATGCCGTTAAAGATATCGGCTACGTTCCAAACGGCCTCAACCGTCATATACGGTCCGATAAAGACAGCGGCGATATAGAGCCAGCGGTATATGATAAGGCTTGTTTTATTGCCGTTGACCAGATATTCCAGGCAGCGCTCGCCATAGTAGTCCCAGCCGACAATCGTTGTGAAAGCGAAGAATACAAGGCAGAGCATCAGGAGAAATGCACCGATTTGAGGATCAAACGGGAGTCCTCTCTGGAATGAGTCAGAGGTGACATTAACGCCTTTGAGTCCGATGTTCCACGAACCGGTTGTAATGATAGAGAGACCGGTCATCGTGCAGATGATTATTGTATCAATAAAGGTTCCGGTCATGGAGACAAGGCCCTGTCGTGCAGGAGAATTGGTCTTTGCTGCGGCAGCAGCGATCGGCGCGCTCCCGAGACCGGATTCGTTTGAGAAAATACCGCGTGCTATACCTTTCTGCATCGCGACAATCATCGCGCCGAGTGCACCGCCTGCAACAGCCTTGAGTCCGAATGCACCGGCCATAACTTCGGCAAAGGCACCGGGAACAGCCTGATAGTTATTGACCAGCAAAATTATGCAGATGGTAACATAGGTGATTGCCATGAACGGGACGATAAACTCTGAAACATGGGCAATTCTTTTGATGCCGCCGATGATGACAAGGCCGGCAAAAAAAGCAACCAGGACACTTGTAATAATGATCGTCCAGGAATATGTGCGCCCCATAAGAACGACGCTCCAGGCAGATTCCGGATCAAAGAAGCTGTTGACCGAAGATGAAATCCCGTTGACCTGTGTAATTGTTCCTATTCCCATAAGGCCAGCTGCCATGCCAAAGAAGGCAAAGAGCTTTGCCATCCACTTCCAGCGTGGCCCCATTCCTTTTTCGATATAGTAGAAAGGGCCTCCGAGAACATGGTTCTTCTCGTTAATGTGGCGGTATTTAATGGCAAGTACGCCCTCGGCATATTTCGTCGCCATTCCGAAGAATGCTGCGATCCACATCCAGAAAAGAGCTCCGGGACCGCCGGCAACGATTGCTGTTGCGACGCCGACAATATTGCCGGTACCGATGGTCGCTGAAAGTGCGGTACAGAGTGCGCCAAAGCTGGTGACTTCGCCAACGCCGCCCTTTTCATTCAAAACCATGTACTTGAGTGCTCTCGGCAGCTGAAGTACCTGAAGCAGCCTGAGCCGGAACGTCAGATAAATACCGGTGGCAAGAATGAGGACAATCAGCGGTATGCCCCATACCAGATCGTCTAACCAGACAATAACGGAATTGATTTGTGCGAGCATCCATTTCCTCCTCTTGAGCTGCGTTAATATCCCCCCGCAACTCTGCGTATTATAAACCCATTCTTTAGGAATGTATTTGTAAATAAATTCCGCGTGATAACTTACAAAAAAAGAGTTTACCTGTTTTTTTAGTAAATGACCAGCCCCTTTATATATTGACACTCTTTTGAAAATGGTATAAAATTTAATTGTATAAAACCTTTATTGATTTACAGATATTGAAGGAGATAAAAATTATGTCAATTTATGATTATTCCTATACCTCTATTGAAGGGGACACCATACCATTATCCGATTACAAGGGCAAAGTTCTTCTTATTGTCAATACCGCCAGCAAATGCGGATTCACACCCCAATACGAAGGCCTTGAGGCTCTGTACGAAAAATACGGGGAACAGGGACTTGAAATAATTGGATTCCCCTGCAACCAGTTTAAAGAGCAGGAACCGGGCAGTGACGAGGAAGTTCACGAGTTCTGCAAGCTTCGCTTCGGCGTAACATTCCCGCTGTCTTCCAAAATCAACGTCCGCGGCGATGATGCTGATCCTATATACAAGTATCTTACCGAAAACACCACATTTGAAGGCTTTGGTCCCGGGCTAAAAAATAAGGCATTTGAGACAATGCTCAGAGCTATGTACGGCAAGTCATTTTCAGACAGTTCCATCAAATGGAATTTCACGAAGTTCCTCCTGGATCGCGAGGGAAATATTGTCGGACGTTTTGAGCCGCCTGTAGAGCCAAGGGATATGGAGTCTGCCATAGAGAGGAGTCTTTAAATTGAATACACCGGAAGCACTCAAGCTGGATAACCAACTCTGTTTTTCACTTTACGCAGCATCAAAGGAAGTAATCCGGATGTACAAGCCATTCCTTGATCCGTACGGACTTACATACACACAGTATATTGTTCTGCTTGTTCTATGGGAGGAAGACCGCATCACAGTGACAAGTCTTGGCAAGCGGCTGCTTTTGGACTCCGGAACGTTAACGCCGCTTCTTAAGAAGCTTGAAACCGCAGGTCATGTTACGCGCGACCGGAGCAAAGAAGATGAACGAACAGTAATCGTTGCTCTGACAGAGAAGGGCCGGAAGCTGCAGAAGGCTTTTGGGGACCTTCCAAATAAAATGTTCTGCAGCCTGGGTCTTTTGCCGCAGGATGCCACAGGACTGAAGGAACTTCTTGATAAGCTGATAAAAATTCAGATTTCAGCGAAAGAATCCCTTTCTTAAATAGAGGTAACAGCAGCAGAAAAAAGAGCCTGCATCGAGTTTATGCAACTTGATGCAGGCTTTTGGGGTATATGCATGAATAACGCTGCTGTTTAAAGGACCGTATTCTGATCGGGCTCCTGAGCGACACCGGGAACTGACTGTTCCGTTTGCTTTGCTTCTGCTGCATTTGCAATGTCAGCAATCGAGACACCCATCTTATCGAGGGTGATAAACTTAAGAAGCGCATCTAGAACCGTACCTGTGCCGCCGTTGCCGGAACCGTCTGAACCGCCCATATTGACAACTGTTTTGGGAACAATATCAACACTCGTGTTCTTGATGGCGTCGGAAAGCTTGTCGGTAACTTCCTGGATAATCCTGAATTCAGCTCCGCCGTAGGCCTTGACCTGTGCATCGATCGCCTGTGCTTTGGCAAGTCCGACGTTCGACTCCTTGGACGCTTCCGCTTCACCTTCGAGACGGATACGTGTATTGTTGGCCTTTGCGAGCGCAACAATCTGGTTGGCTTCCTGTTCCGCCTTGCTTGCAAGGGCGGCACCGGCGTTGCCTTCGATCTCGATCTGGATCTTGGACTTTGTCAGGAAGCTTTGCTGTGCAGCGGTTGCTTCCGCCTCACGAAGGGACTTCTCACTCTCTGCTGCCTGCTGCTGCTTCTGGTAGGTAACCTTCTTCTCCTCTGCGATCTGTCTTTCACGCAGCTGGGTCAGAATGTTCTCAATCTGAATATCTGTAGCTGCCGCCTTTGGCGTTCCGATCAGAACTTCTTCAAGCTGCAGGTTGTATTTTTGGAATTTCTCGCGCATTTCGAGAACAGCCCGCTCACGGATTGCACTTCGTTCCTGGATCAGTTCGATGATTGTCTTTGTCTGCGCAACATCTTTAAAATACGCGCTGACAAGCGGGTCAAGTGACTGGTTGACCAGCATGCTGATATCCCCGAAACGCTGTATAACCCACGGAGCCTGCTTGTAGTCGATGTGCATGACTACGGAAAGAGGCAGCGACGGCTCGAAAGCATCTTTGGTAATGATATCGACTTCCGTAAGATTCTCATCATACTTATGGTCACCCATCTCGGACTTATTCCACTTGAGAATGATATTTGTGGTGGGAACGAGGACAACCTTGCCGGCATCTGTGTTGAAAGCATACTTGCCGGGCATAAGAGGCTTTTCGAGGACACCCTTGCAGCCGTTGGCTACAAGTTCCCCGTGATGGTAATCGGCACCGGTCGTATCAACGCCCTCTTTGCCGAAAAAGGAGACAACAACGCCGACAAACCCGATCGGGACTACGGTCTTCGGACGGAATTCCACCGTGGCGAAAAGGCGGTTGATATAATATGTTCCGTCAATAAGCACCTGGATCTGCTTACCGCGGCGGCCCTCAGCAGCAAGGAATGCTTCGGGATCCTGGAAGCTTGCATGTGACTCCCCGACATAAGGGGCGATAATCTCACCTTCCGGAAGGGATAAACCGTCATGTACTGTAACAATCCCCATCATATCGGCCGTCTGATTGGAGGTTCCCATGATGATTACAGGGCTGAAGCCGTTGCGGGCGAGAAGAGTCTGCTGCATGCTCGACAGTTCCGTGCGCTCCTGTTTGGAACCGGTGAAAATGGCCTTGATGTCCGTTGACGTAATGACGATAAACTGTGCGAGGTTAATCGCATAAGTACCTTCTCTGATGATCCCCCTCTGAGGACCTCTCTGACCGCCATTCTTGAGGAATCCCATAATATCCTGGAAATTGTTCGCTTCCGGAACAACCTTGCCAAGAGTCTGCCTGGGCTCAAGCGGCTTGCCGTCACGCGCGAAAATATACGCGATCTGTCCCTGCGGGATCGTGATAAGAGGATATCTGTGGATGCGGTACATCAGTGCCGACTTAAAATGAATGCCTCCGCGAAGCAGGTGCGGCGAATAACCGGCCTCGCCATTGAGTGCTATTATAGAGTCCTTCAGAGATCCCCTGAAGCTCCACCATTTCTCGATGACTGCGACCTCATTCGAATTAATGACACGCAAACCGAAAATCTTGAAAATTAACAAATAGAGAAGCAGAATACCTACAACAATTCCAATAGATAATTGAATCGGATCCATACGTTTTCTCCTTATCATGTCTGAATCATTTATTAGTGCGAAAGTGCACAAATATTATTTTAAGTCTAAACAATGTGATTGTACATTGAAATATGTTCATTTTCGAAAATTTTACTATGTCAAACGAAACTTTTTATCTGTTCATATTCCCGAACCAGATCTTCGTAAGCATATCGTGCGCAGTTGGCCGGGCTTGTTGACGGAAGGTATATCGCAGGGATTTGCGTAACGGGGAAAATAAACTTCCGGTAAAGATGCCATGCCTTTTTGCCGGTCGTGAAAACAGCCCTGATATCAGCATTTCTCAGCAATTCGCCCAGATCATTGGGAACCGGATCTTTGATTGAGCTGTCATCGGCGCCTTCTATGCTGCATGAAGCAAGGACATCCCACAGGGCAATGCGGCGTCGCAGCAGGAACTCTGTTTTCTCCCTGTTGTCTTCCGGCAGTTCTTCCGAAAATACGCCGGACAGCACTCGCCAGAAGCGGTTCTGCGGATTCCCGTAATAGAAGCCCGTTTCACGGGAACGCGGGGACGGCATTGTACCGAGAATCAGGATCCTTGATTGACTGTCAAAGACCGGGGCGAGTGTATGGCTGATACGTTCAGTCATGGGCGTCACCTTCATGAGAATGCGTGTCACTGTCGTGAGAATGTCCGACGTGCGTGTGCCGGTGGTGTGTGTCCGGGGTATGAGGGTGATCATGTACGATCTCTTCGTGTGTATGGACATGCGTATGCTCACCGGTTACTTCGTAGTCGTGTGTATGGGTATGATGCCCGTCGCTGTGCGAATGCGCATGTTCGTGAACCTGGCGAAGGTGAACATGCATGTGATTGTGTTTTTCGGAAATGCCGAAAAGGCTTCCTGCAATCATAAGAACCAGGGCAAAAAGAAAGGTTCCGTTGATCGGTTCGCGCAGGATAAGCCAGGACAGCAGTACACCGACAAAAGGAGCTGCTGCATAAAATGCGCTTGTTCGTGCAGCACCGAGTTCCCGCTGTGCCTTCACATAGAAAAAAATGCTGAGGCCGAAAGCGATAAAACCAAGAGCACCCGCAAGTACGATATATAGCGCGGGTCCGTGAACCCTGCCGAAAAAAAGCGCGATGATTAGTGCGCCTGTTCCGGAGCCGCAGCCTTTTATAATGACGATATGCATCGGATTTTTGCCGGAAAGGCTTCTGGTGCAATTGTTTTCAAGCCCCCAGACAAGGCACGCAAGAAGAACCAGAACCGAGCCCGAAGACACCCTGATCGCGGACAGGTCTTCAACTGATAGGA
The DNA here is from genome assembly GCA_002418705.1 of Mageeibacillus sp. UBA5770. Next base: position 10,516 of record DIEQ01000037.1, read on the forward strand.
GTATACAGGCTGATGTCACAAGGCCTATTGAGATCCACAGTCTTTTCCCGACAGATTCGCGGAAAAAGAGCATCGCTAAAACGGCAGTAGCGGCTATTTCAAAATTACCGAGAAGCGAGACAGTGCCTGCACTGCTCAATTTGAGTCCGGCCAGAAGGAGTATCGGGGCCGCGATATCAAGCAGAATCATCATCATGACATAGGGCAGATCCTTTTTCTCAAGAGGGGCTTCCCGCTTAATCGGCGCAGCGCGAAGTTCGACAGCGCGCACGGCAATCATTCCGATGCCGGCGCCCAGATACAGGAGCGCAGCCAGAAAGAGTGAATCGATGCCGGATTCGAGCAGCTTTGAAAAGGGGACCTGTATCCCATAAAGAACGGCAGCCAGAAGTGCGTAGGCAGCGGCAATATTTTTCCTGTTCAATCGAGCATACCTCTCTATTTATGATTGCTGGCCAGGGGCGGCCGTTTAGCTTTGTGAAACGGCCGCAGCGGGATCAGATCCCTCCATGAAAAGAAATATCGCATCCGCTGCGCGGGTAACCTGCTCTTCTCTTGTTATCAATGCCGGATTATCGCCCTTCTGCACGCCATACGAACCAAATCCGGCGTGATTGCCGCCCGTTATTACAAGATACGCTGCATCGGCCGGAGCCTGGGATTTACCGGATTCGTAATTGTCCATATTCAGGACACCGTCATTGCTGCCATACAGGGAAAGGACGCGCAGTCCGGAATCCTTAATATCGCTTGCCGGATAGGCCGCCAGAAAAATAACCCCCTCAAGCTTATCAGCATTCGAAGAAGCGAAGGAGGAAGCCATCGCTCCTCCGAGTGAGTGACCTCCGACATACCAGCGGGTAATATCAGGGAGTGCATGAAAAGCCCGGTCCGCTGCATTAATGTCAAACACAGCAAGCTGGAAAGGCACTTTCAGAAGGACACATGCTATGCCGCGTCCAGCAAGTTCGGCCATGAGCGGCGCATAGGCGCGGTAGTCGACCTTGCCGCCGGGATAAAAAGCAAAGCCAATGTCAGCCTTGTCGTCATGAGGTGTAAAAAGCAGCATGTTGCTGTCTTGTTCGACATCGACTTCAGCTGTATCAATGAGAGCTGCGACAGCTGCCTCGGTCGGTCTTGAGTAATCCAGAGTGTACACGAAAAGAGCTCCCCACAATAACGCAAGCACGATAACCGGAACCGCGGCGAGTCTTAACCAGAACTTTTTGGTTAGTTTCATACTGCCCCCCATGGATTTGAATGAATTAATTATATATCGCTGAGGTTTGTTTTGACACAGAATATCAGGTGCGTGTTATTTCTATAATGCTGTTCTTATCCTTCGGCTTCGGAGCGTTCGAGCTTCTGAAGAAGCCTCACGACACGCGGCCTGTTATAGCGCTGCGTAATGATGCATGGCAGATTCAGAACCAGTGCGTAGATGAACATGTACAGGATAATGCGCGCGGGACCGAAGAATCCGAATACCCAGAATGGAAGAATCGCAAGGATATGGGCTAATTCGCCCCGGCACGATTCAACAAGATATAATTCAAGACTCTCTTTCGTGGTGATATGCGGGTGTTTTTTTGCATATCCCCCTTTCATGTGTGCACCGCCGTCCGGCAGGAACTTTTTCCATGAACGCACGCGGAAAATCTTCTGATAAATTTCCCCGTTTTTTTCCCATNNGCAGATGTATATGCAAAACGGGACGCATCCATGGCGAGGCAGATCAGTGATGCCGACACCTGAATAACGGGCCAGAGCAGGAAAAACAATGCGAACATATACGGTCCCGGCAAAAAGAATATCTGCACGCTTATACCTCTACAACTTTATTTTTCTACCCTTCCATGTTACAGAACGGATAAAGAATTTCCTGAACAGGGAGATTATGAAAAGCATAAGAAAGTTGATCATCAGCAGCGGGTATAAGAAAATCGCGCCGAGCTTAAAGTTGCCGGCTCGACGGGAAATCAGCCATAAGGCCATCACCCAGGCAAGATATAATCCGGCGTATAAGCCAAAGGATGGCCACGCTCCCTGCACCCCGTACCTGATCAGCTCTATGATAACCGAAATACATCCTCCGAACCACAGGATAATCAGCAGCATAAGGTAGATCGGGGTCCGAAAAGCACCGGAAGCGTAGTTTTTAATCCAGCCCTGGCACAACTCCAAAAATCCGCCGGGATACATCCGAAATGAGATGTCCCGTCCGCCCATATAGAGTGCAAACCGGATGCCTTTTCTCTTATATGCCTCGCCGAGTGCAAGATCGTCGATGATGCTGTTCTTCACGGCATAATGACCTTTTATGCTGTCATATTCTTCACGTGATGTGAGAATGACCGGTCCGAAGAGTCCGATGTTTCTGTTCAGGAAAGGAAAACCCAGGCCGTTGGCCGCCAGCAGGATCAGGGAAAAGAAAAATGACGCCTGTTCGTAAAGCCTCTGCATCCTGTGAAACGGCTGCACTGAAATCACACAGCGGTTCTGCTGATATGCCCTGACCAGCCGGCGGAGCGCCGTCGGGCCCAGACGCACATCTGCATCGATAAACAAAAGCAGGTTCCCTGTCGCCCGGTCTGCGCCGCACTGGCAGGCCCAGGTCTTGCCGACCCATCCGTCAGGCTTGTCGGTAACCGATATCCGTTTGACACCAAATTCATTGATGATTGCCGCCGTCTTGTCTGTGGAGGCATCGTCGACGCAGATGATTTCATAGGCCGGACTCTCCTGATTACGCAGGTCCGTCAAAATGTTCGGCAGATTCGTTTCTTCATTTCGGGCGGGTATTATCACAGATATGTGCAGCGGGGCGGGCTCAGCGCTGCCGGAACTTTCCGGCACAGGGGTATTGTCCTTATCTGTAAGGTAAGGACGCCTGTAGAAAAGCAGGAGGACAGCTAACAACCCGGCAATAATTGTCACATATGCAGGCATAATGTACCCTCTATCTTCCCGGTGTATTCTGTCCGGATGCGTTCACATACTCGACAATCTCCCTGATATCGACCGGTTTTCCGTTTTAGTGACAGGCGCCTTTTGCAGCGCCCGGATGCCGGTGCCTTATGTATGTAAAAGTCATAAGTGCAAAAGAAATTTATTATTCAATTATATGTCCGGAACAAAACGGAAGCAATCCTCCCGTGCACGAAATCAACCTGCAGCGGGAGGATTGCCGAATGAAATTTTATAGTATCCTGATCAGTCGATATGTTTTTGAATGGCCAGTGAAGCTATCCAATAGGAAACAACACTTTCGGCCCCCTGGTTATGGTTAAGACCGCTGCGCTCGATTCCGTCATAGCAGCCGCCTGTCTCCGGATCTATCAGGCTGATATTTTTGGAATTACTTCCTGTATACCAGGCAAAACTTTTCCGGGCCATGCGCAAATAGGATTCTTTACCGGTAAAATCATAGGCCGCCAGATATGCAAGCACTGACTCGGCAGCCTCTACCGGCTGCTCGTCATATTCCGCGGGAACGCCTCCCTTTTGCAGCCATCCGTCACAGCCGACTGGCTTGAAGTAACCGTTGCGGAACAATACCGATTCCAGAAAATCCATACTTTCAATGGCAATTTTCTTATAGCTGTCTTTTTTTAAGGTTTTGGAGGCAAGAAACATGGACCATGGAAGAACGGCGTTGCAATATGTCATGCTGTCCTCAAACCAGCGCCAGCCGGCAACACTGCAGGTTTTATATAATGCGGACAGCGACGATGAAAGAGCTGCAAGATACGTATTGCTGTCCCTGGTATCAAGATAACTCAGACCGATGACTGCATATGCCTGCGCCCGGGGCGAACTGATGTCCGTGCAGTTGGGCAGTGCCTTTTCAATTATTTTCCACAGGGCTTTTCTGACATTTTCAGGAGTCGCCGGATAGGTGTATGCAAAACAGACTGCCCACAGGCATCGGCCAAAACAATCGTCAGAGCCTTTTTCTTCGAGAAATTCACGGTTGTACTCCATGAAATTCCGGAAGGTTCCGTCCTCGTTCTGGGCATATCCCAGAAAAGAGACATAGCGGTAGATCAGTTTCGCGACTTTATCTGTATGGTGCTCTTCATACATCATAACAGCCATGATCAGGGCACGGCAGTTGTCGTCTGATGTATAACCTTTCGAAAGGTTTGGAACACCATATACGCAGTGCTGAAACATGCCCGTGTCATCCGTCATGTGAAAAATATGATCTGTCTTTGCAGAAGTTAGAGAATCAAGCTTTTTCATGCGGTAACTTCAATCTTTTCAGATTCCTTTACTACATCGGCAAACAGCATTTTGTACTGTTCGGCTACCTGCTTCCACATCATCGTTTTACCTGTTTCCAGTGTCCTTCTTTCCATCTCCAGCTTTTCGAGCGGATGTTCCAGGACATACTCTATGCATTGTGCCATTGAATCCGCATCGCGGAACTCAGCGAGCAAGCCCCTGCCGTCCGACAGCATTTCTTTTGCGTAGCTATAGGGAGTCGAAACGATGACGCGGCCATATCCGGCTGCATATGCGAGCGTTCCGCTGACAGCCTGGTCTTTACCCAGATAAGGGGTCATATATATATCCGACATTTTCAGGTAACGGACAATTTCTTCCTTGGTCATGTACTTGTTTACGAACATGACATTATCGTGGATGCCCAGGCGCTCAACCATAGTTTCAAGCGATTTACGGTAGTCTTCCCCGGAATCTTTCCTGACCGCAGGATGCGTCTGTCCAAGAATCAGGTACAGGATTTCCTTGTGTGAAGCAGCAACTCCGGCGATGGCTTCGACACCGTATTCCAGTCCTTTTCCGGGTCCGAGAAGTCCGAATGTACTGATAACGCTGCGACCCTCCAGACCGTTATCTTTCTTCAGGTCTTCCCTTGACTTCATTTTAATATCGGGGACACCATGGTGAATAACCTCTATCTTTTCGGGATCAATCCCATATACACCTACCAGAATATCTACCGTATTCTGAGCCATTGTGATAATCTTCTCACCTTTTTCACCGAGTTCATGAAGTATATGAAGCTGCTGGGGAGTCGGCTCCGGCAGTACGGTGTGCAGCGTCGTTACAAAAGGAATCTTCAGGCTGTTAACGAGATCCAGGAGATATACACCGGACTCACCGCCGTATATGCCATACTCGTGCTCGATGACCAGCAGGTCTATGTCTGACAGATTCAGCCGTGTCGCCGTCTGCCTGTAGCTTTTTCTTTCATGCTGCGAAAGCTCCATCATGACGATATCTTCATATTCTGTCTCTGTGTTGCTGACCGCAATAATTCTCGAATGGCTGGTTGCATGAATTTTGTTGAGCTGAACGACAAGGTCCTGTGTAAAGGTTGCGAGTCCGCATTCACGGGGCGGATACGTGCTTAAAAAGGCCAGATTCATTCTTTTTTCCGTAATCATAAATATACTCCTCTTCGCATATGGCGAATTCTGTCTGCGCATATCATCCGGGCTATCCGGTTATGTTTCCATTATTCCGCAGGGCAGGATTTGATATACGCAAGCAAATCGCTTAGGTTTGCCGTTGCAAGTCCAATACAGGTATCCGCTGCGCCATAATACATTTTAACTTTTCCGGTTGCTTCGTCATGTATCCATCCGCAGGGAAAAACAGCGCCGCCTACGTCACCTTCTTTTTCGTATGCCTCTTTAGGTCCGAAAATCCATTCATCACTTCTGTGAAGCATTTTAAACGGATCATTAAGATCAAACAGCGCAAGGCCCAGACGATAAATCGCGCCGGCTGCTGTCTGCCGCATGCCATGGTACATGATCAGCCAACCATCCTCTGTTTCCATCGGCT